>JAMDCN010000104.1:4981-7533 GCA_023489025.1 Deltaproteobacteria bacterium
CACGTAATCCTGGTCGCATTCGCGGATGCGCCAGCGCTTGTTGCAGAGGTAGTAGGGGAACTTCTGGCCCTTCTTGCGCGTGCTCACGCCGACCATGTGGGTCTTGCACTTGGCGCAATAGATGATGCTGGCCAGTAGCCGTTCCTCCCCGTTGTCGAACCGGCGGCCGCTCAAGGTCTCCACGCGGTCCTTCAGGAGCTCCTTGGTCTTATCGAAGAGGGCCTCCGAGACGATGGGCTGGTGGGTTCCCTCGTACTGAACCTCGCGCCAGCGGATCTTCCCCACGTAGATGGGGTTCCTGATCATGTGGAGGATCACCTGCTTGTTCCACTTCTGGCCGCTTCGCTTGCGGTGACCGGCCTCGTTGAGCTTGTGGCATATCGTCTGCATGCCTTCCCGTCCGAAGGCGTACATCTGGAACATCTTCCGGACCATGAGCGCTTCTTCCTCGTTGATAACCAGGCCCTTCTCCGGGTCGAGCGCGTAGCCGTAAGGGACGTTGCCGCCCACGAACTTGCCGCCCTTGGCCTTTTTCTCCATCCCGACCTTGGTCCGCTCGACGATGGTGGCGTGCTCGAACTCGGCGAAGACGCCCAGCATCTGGAGCATCATCTTCCCAGCGGCGTTGGCGGTATCGAACGGCTCGGTGATGCTTTTCAGCGCGACTCCGTTCTTCGTGAGCTCGTCCACCATTTGGGCGAGCTCGCGGACCTTGCGGGATAGCCGGTCCACCCGGAACACCAGGAGGGTGTCGAACGCCCGGGCCCCGGCGTCGTAGAGCATCTCCTCGAGGCCCGGGCGGTTCATGTGGGTTCCGGACTCGGTGTCCCGGTAAAGCTTGTGGAGTTTCCAATCGTCCCCGTATTGCGATTTGCAGAAGGCCTCCAGCCGTTCCGACTGAGCCCCGAGGGAGTACTTCTGGTGATCTTCGTCGGTCGAGATGCGGGTGTAGAAGGCAACCCGGGTCGGCCCTCCGTTCCCGCCGATGATGATCTTGTGGGTCTTGGCCATGGTGGCTCCTACTTGTTGTCGTGGTACGGGTGAACCCCTGCCTTGGTGATTGCTTTCTCCAGGCGAGCAGCGATGGCATAGGAATCGGTGTCCCGTGTGGGGACCTTAAACCTTGGAGCCGTGTTGAGGGCCGCCAGGGCGTCCCGGCACATCTCGAGGAGTTCGGGGGCGACGTCGATAAGGGCGGCTGAAGGTTTCATGGCGTTTACTAGTTTTCCTTCCGAAGTGTATCGAGCTTCCTGAGGCCCTCGCCTTCGACCTCGTAGCTCCAGAAGGTCCATCCGTCGACCTCTTTGCCGATGACCTCCTTCCCCGCGCGGGAAGGGCTGTTGAACGTCTTTCCGTCGACCGTGATCGTTCCGTCCGGGTTCACACTGGCCTTGTACGTTGTGCCTTTGTACGTCACGACGAGCTCGGCAGGCCGGTTCGGGAAGGCTGCCAGCACGGGAGTGCGCTTGCCGGGTTTCTTCTCGGCGTCGGGCGTCGAGCCCTTCTTCTTCGCTTTGGGCGCGGGGGTGTCGGATTCCGCCTTGGCGAAGAGCGAATAGCACCTCTTGCACAGTCCCGGGTGATCCTTGCCGGGCGCGGATTTCTTCGCCCAGAGGGTGGAGCTCGCTGCCGGCTTGCCGCAGAGCGTCTTCTCATCCGCTCCCGGGATGTGGATCGTGTGGTTCTTCGTCTTTCCCTTTTTCATCGGATCAGGCCTCCTTTTTTTCCTGGCGTTCCGTCCGCCAGGTCTTGGCGAGCATCACTGCGTGGTCCATCGCCCGGGTGAAGTTCTCCGCCGCCCGAATCGCGTCGAGCGTCCCATCCGTACCTCCGCATCCCCAGGTCACCCGGAAGTCCCAGCTCTTGTCGACCATCTTTGTTTCGCCGTTGTAGGTGTGCTGGATGTCCTCGTGGACCTCGATCGTCCCTGACCAGAATCCCCGCGGCCTGATCTCCGCCATCCGCCGGCCGGATTCCTCTTCCTTCACCCGGACCCGGATCATGAACAACCCGTGATCCTTGCCACCTGCCTCAGGCGCCATGAACCACCAACACCGGGAGCACATCCCGTTGGCCTTCTCGTAGCTACTCTCCTTTTCCGTGTCGCCGCACACCGGGCAGGTCATCCTCGGCTCGTCGTCTCTTTTCCGGCTCGGCCTCATGGTCGTCTCCCTCCGTCGTCCGTTAGTTGGTTCCGTGGATCTTGCGACCGACATCGAATGCAGCCTTCAGTGCGGCCTTGATTCCCCAAACGCTCACCTCGTGAAAATCCAGGCTGTCCGAGTTGCGGGTTTCGAGGGTGTCGATGGAGAGGAGGTCCGCCGCGATTTTCTGGATGATCTGCTCGTTCGCCTTCTCCGTTTCGTCCTCTTCATCAACCCCGTGGATCTTTGCAGCGGCCTTGAACCCAACCCACTCTCCGTGGAGCCCGAGACCCCGGTTCGCCAGTTCCTCCCTGGCGATCCGGTTGAGGTCGATCTCGCCCCGTGCGATCGCCGCCAGGACCTTCGCCTCGGTGGTCTGGATGAAGAGGACGAAACGGAGAAGGCGAA
>JAMDCN010000054.1 GCA_023489025.1 Deltaproteobacteria bacterium
TTCCGATCTGGCTGGTCGATTGCGATATCAGCACGGAGGACGGGAAGCTGGTCGCCCGGGCCGTCTCCACCTGCTCGGTCCTGAGGGGGGAAAAGGCGGAAGGGAGGTAAGCGATGGACGGCTTCGCGGTCCTCGTCGCCCGGTACGGACTCGCGGCGGTCTTTCTCTTCACCTTCATCGAGAACGTCGGCCTCCCGATTCCTGCGTTCCCGGTGCTGATGCTCGCGGGGGCTTACGCCTCGGCGCGGCACACCGCCGTCCCGCTCATCGTGGGGGTTGCGGTCGCGGGGGCGCTCCTGGCGGACGGGACATGGTATTTCGTCGGCCGGTGGCGCGGGAAGCGGGTGCTCGATCACTTGTGCAGGATATCGTTCAACCCGGACGCGTGCCTGGAGCGGGCCGTGGACGGGTTCCACCGGCGGAAGAGCGCCACCATCCTGTTCGCGAAGTTCCTTCCCGGGGTGAACACGATCATGCCGCCGCTGGCCGGTGTTTCGGCGATGCCCTTCCTCCCCTTCCTGCTCCTGGACTTCGCGGGGGCCCTGCTGTGGGCCGGGGCGGGGGTCGCCCTCGGGTTCGCCTTCGGGGAGGAGATCGCGGAGACGGCCCGGGGATTCCAGGGGATGATGGGGTGGTTGCTCCTTTCAGGTCTCGCCGCCACCGTCGCGTGGAGGATCGCTTACCGGTTCTGGCTGGTGAAGCGGTACAGCGCCAGGCGGCTCGAGCCGGAGGAGGTGTACCGGAAGATGGGAGAGGGGGAGGAGATCCTCGTCCTTGACCTGCGTCGCGACGACGACTACGCGGCCTCCGATCGGATGGTCGCCGGGGCCATGCGCATCCGGCCCGCCTCCTTCCACCGGCATGCGCATCATCTCCCGCGGGACCGGGATCTCGTCTTCTACTGCACCTGACCGGGCGAGGCCACCAGCGCCAGTCTGGCGCGGATCCTCATGCGGCGCGGATACGACCGGGTCGGCGTGATCCACGGGGGGTTCGACGCCTGGATGCGGAAGGAGCTGCCGACGCAGCCGCGGCTGGAGGAGGTGCGACTCCCGGCGTAGATCCCGGCGGCCCTGCCGCCGGAACCGCGGAATCGGGCGCACGACTGATTTATGAGATGAAGTCACGCGGCCACTTCGGTTGCGGCGGTTGACCTGCGTTCCCAGAAATCCTCGAATCTCCCACTCAGTTTGCAGCAGCGCAGGGCGATGATCGCGTCGGCCCCGGCCACGGTCCAGTGCATGCCGGCGCGTTTGAGACGGGTGCCGACGGCGACCTTGCACCCGGCCTCGACGACGCCCGTAGACGTACAGAGCCCCTGGTTCCGGAAGAGCGGGTAGCGCATCCGCAATTGGTTGGTCTCGATGTAGTGTGCGCACTTGCGCGCCTCGTCGCAAGGATCCGCGTGGACCGCGAGGGCTGTAATGATCTTGCCGGTTTCTCCCTCGTCGAGTTCGTCATGCCGCTGTTTTGCCCAGGCGATCGCGAGCTCGCTGGTTGCTCCAAAGATGGCCTTGCCTGCGTCGCTCAAATGTTGCTTGACGTGGAAGCGGTCGACGATCTGGATGGCGTCGGGGAAATGTTCGCTTGCGATGTTCCAGATCCAGGATGCTCCGTCCCCGAGCACGACGCGCCGTTCCGTCTGCTCAAAACGGCGGCGGGTTGCTTCGCGAAGGGCGCGCAGGGCAAATTCCGGAGGCGACTCGTCCGTTTCGCGGGACGCCGCGCTCTCGATGGCGGCTGTGTACGTAATCGATCCTTGGTCGCGCACCGGGATGCCCTCCGTGTCACGCCCTTCGGCGCTCCAAACCGTGCAAATCTTGACTTCGCGGGTCTTGGAGGATCCGTCGGCCTGCTTTCCTTTACGTCCGGTGAGTTCAGCGGTACGCATTGGGACGCCCGTGCCGTCCATACCCAGGTACAGGGTGGGCGGCAACACGGCTTCGCAATCCGGTTCGACATGCTGGCGTTCGTCCTTTGCGATCTCGGCCCCCAGCCCCTCGGCCGTGCGTTCGACCTGCTTGGCATTGACGCGGACTCCGGCGAGTTCGTCGAGCAATTCGCTGCCCTCCGCGAAACTGACCATCGCACCGACGCTCCCGATCATCCGTGTTACCGCCGGA
The DNA here is from genome assembly GCA_023489025.1 of Deltaproteobacteria bacterium. The sequence continues at coordinate 2,124 of JAMDCN010000054.1, forward strand.
GAAACGGTAGTTCGACAGATCCCAAGAGCCTGATCGCGTGGGAAGAAGCCCGTACGACAAGCCTCGCAGTGGAAGTAGGCACGCGAAAGCGTCAACTCGCCGATGGCGGTCGTTAAGGTCTTGTTCTGGCGCCCGGCGTAGCGGGCAAGGGCGCCGCAGGGGCAGGGGATGAAAGACGCCGCGTGGTCGGAAATGTCTTCGTTGAATCTGCGTTCGATTGCGCGGGCGGCCACCTGGAGCGCCTGTCGCCGTACAGCCATCTCCATCGCTTCGAAATCGACGGTGTCGGCGGCGCCGGGGCCGATCAACGATTCGATCTCTGCGACGACCTCGGCTTTAAGGGCCAATTTGAGCCCCCTTTTTTGGCCGTTGCTTTCGCTTCGGCCTTCTCCGTCCCGAGTCGGGCGTCGCATAATCGTTCGCTGACTTCGATGAATTCGCGGGTGACCTCGCGGAACTCTTTGTATTCCGCCAGCTGCTGTTGGGTACGCTCGACCGCAGGCCCCGCGGGGATGACCTTAGTCACCGTCTTTCCTTCCACCGCCCGCGTCAACGACCAACTCGGCCCGTGTCCCGGCGCCCCTTCCGCGGCGCAATGGCACGTGGGTTTCCCGCACTTTCTGTAGCGTTGCGTCAAGGAACCGGGCCGCATCTCTCCCGTTGCGGCCAATTGCGCACGCAGAGCGTCCCGCTTCCTCTCCAACTCTTCCATCGCCTCGGTATTTTTTGTCATAACTCCTCCGGCTGTAATCTGACAGGCTATACTGCTGTCAGATTATAGCCGTAAGGCCTTACGCCGTCAAGTGCGGATACAAATATCAACTTGGTGTCGTGCGCCCCGCGGAATCCTTCCGCTTGACGGGGAAGAGGTCCCGGATTATATTTTCTGGTCTGCCGTTCCACGTTCCCTGGTAGCTCAACCGGCAGAGCGGGTGGCTGTTAACCACTAGGTTGCAGGTTCGAGTCCTGCCCAGGGAGCCAGATGTTACAGTTTGCGAACCGCTGAGGATTTGGTAAACAGTACCAGACCTCGACGGTGTCGCGACTATGGATAAGCACCTTCTTCACGAGCTGGTGGAGAAGGTGCTTCTTTTTTGGGATGGGGCCTTCTTCCATCACCTTCTCGAAGTTGTCGACGATGCTCTTGAGCATCTCCTTGTCGATCGCCGGGAGTTCCAACCGTTCACGCCTGGCTTCCAGCGATCGCTTCTCGCCCTCGAGTTCCTCCATCCGGGTCCGTAGGTCGCGGACCTTCTCGTTGCACAACTCTGCCTTCAGCGTTCCTGCCTCGAACGCCTCGAAGTACCGGTCGATGGTCGCTCGCGTCTTGGCCATCTGACCATCGACCCGGGCGATCTCCTTCTCCAGGTCCGGCTTCTCGGCCCCGAGCAGCTTGTTGGCCTCTTCCCAGAGGCGGGCCATGAACTGCTCGTCCCGGAAGATGTTCTTTACGTCCTCGATGATTGCCTTTTCGAGGAGATCGCCCGCCACGTAGTGCTGATCGCACTCGTGGTAGTTGAAGCGCTTCGAACAGACGTAATAGGGACGAAGGGTTCCGTTCTTGGTCCCCGAGGCCCCGAACATGTGGCTCTTGCACTTGGCGCACTTGATAATGCCGGTGAGAAGCCGCTCGTCACCAGTGTGGAACTGACGTCCTTTGAGCTCTTCGTGTCGCGCCTTGAGGACCTCCTGCGCCTTCTCGAAAAGGATCTCGGATACTACGGGATCGTGGTGACCATCGTATTCAACCTCGCGCCAGCGGATCTTTCCCACGTAGACCGGGTTCCTAAGCATGTGGAGGACGACCCGCCGTCCCCACTTCCGGCCATTCCGGTTCCGATGGCCTGAATCGTTGAGCTGCCTGCAGATGGCGGACGAGCCTTCCTTGCCGAACGTATACATCTGGAACATCTTTCGGACGATGAGCGCCTCCTCCTCGAAAATGACGAGGCCCTTCTCCGGATCAAGCCTGTAGCCGTATGGGACGTTTCCGCCGACGAACTTGCCGCCCTTGGCCTTCTTCTCCATCCCGACCTTGGTGCGCTCGACGATGGTGGCGTGCTCGAACTCGGCGAAGACCCCCAGCATCTGGAGCATCATCTTCCCGGCGGCGTTGGCGGTGTCGAAAGGCTCGGTGATGCTCTTGAGCGCGATGCCGTTCTTCGTGAGCTCGTCGACCATCATAGCGAGCTCGCGGACCTTGCGGGAGAGCCGGTCCACCCGGAACACGAGAAGGGTATCGAACGCCCGGGCCCCGGCGTCGTAGAGCATCTCCTCGAGGCCCGGGCGGTTCATGTGGGTGCCGGACTCGGTGTCCCGGTAGAGCTTGTGTAGCCGCCAGTCGTCCCCGTATTGCGCCTTGCAGAACGCCTCCAGCCGTTCCGACTGGGCCCCGAGGGAGTACTTCTGATGGTCCTCGTCGGTCGAGATCCGGGTGTAGAAAGCGACGCGGGGCGCCTGCCCGTTTCCGCCGACGATGTTATGGGTCTTGGCCATGAGGCTCCTACTTCCCCTCGTCGTACAGGCGACCCCCTGCCTTGACGATCGCCTTCTCCAGGCGCGCGGCGATGGCATAGGAATCGGTGTCCCGAGCAGGCGCGATGCCGTAGGACGGGACCTTGAACCGGGGAGCGGTATTGAGGGCGGCCAGCGCGTCCCGGCACACCTCGAGGAGTTCGGGGGCGGCGCAGATCAACGCGGCGTCGCCCTCGGCCGTCTTTGCCGTCTCCGCTTCGTGGGACGCGTGATCGCCAAGAAAAAGGGAGCCCACCCACCTGTTGTCCGCAGCACCGACGATGTCATAGGCGATCGATACGCCGGTCTTGCTCAGGCGGGACTGATCCGACAACTTCCAGGGGGCCAATGTATGTTTCATCTCCGGTCCTCCTGCGTCTTGTCCAAAGCGACCGCCTCCCGGCACATCTCACAGAGCTCTTCGAGGTTCGTGTCGGGCCACACCTTTCCGGTCTCGCAGCCCGGGCAGTCGATCTCTGCCGCGTAGTTGGTCTGGGCCATCGCCAGGGAGTCTTCGAACCCGATCTTCTTCCACCGGCTGTAGTGCATGAGGTCGGTGAGCAGGTCGACGACGTGGGCGTCGTCGCCGTCGGTGAAGGTCTCGCCGAGCCATTCCTCGATGTAGTGTCGAAGCGCCCCCTCTGCCCGGCAGGCGCGGCGCTGGTTGTCCGGCTTTCCTTCGATCAACTTCCCGTCCTCGGGTCCGAGCGGCGCGTTCATGTTCCGCTCTTCCGAAGCGTGTCGAGCTTCTTGAGGCCCTCACCTTCGACCTCATAGCTCCAGAAGGTCCATCCGTCGACTTCCTTGCCGATGACCTCCTTCCCCGCGCGGGAAGGGCTGTTGAACGTCTTTCCGTCGACCGTGATCGTCCCGTCCGGGTTCACGGCGGCCTTGTACGTTGTCCCCTTGTACGTCACGACGAGCTCGGCAGGGTGATTCGGAAACGCGGCCAGCACGGGAGTGCGCTTGCCGAGTTTGTTCTCGACGTCGGGTTTGGCGGCCTTCTTCTTCGCCTTCGGCTCGGGGGGCACCGTTTCCGTCTTGGCGAACAGCGCGAAGCACTTCTTGCACAGGCCCGGGTGGTCCTTGGTCGGTGAAGATTTCTTCGCCCAGATGGTGGCGCTTGCCACCGGCTTGCCGCAGAGCGTCGTCTCTTCCTTCCCCGGGATGTGGACGGTCTGGTTCTTCGTCTTGGCCTTCTTCATCGGGTCACTTCTCCTTTCTTGTTGGGGTTACCGGTTGCGGAAATACTGGGCCTGCGGCCCGTAGCTTCGGTCGTAGTCGTCGACGGACGAAGTGTGCGCGGGACAGTCGTCAATCGGGCAATCATGCCCGGACTTGAGTGCCGCGTTGCGGCAGGCGCGGCAGAAGCTGGTACCGCACGCATCGCAGCGAGACAGGACGGCACTTCGCCGTCCGCAAATTTCGCAATGGCCCACGTCTCCATAATGTCTGTGGCTCATGGTTTCCTCCTCTCTCCCCGTGGGGGGGGCTCAGCGCACCCCGTGGATTTGGCGCGCCTTCTCAAACCCGACCCACTCGCCGTGCAAGCCCAGGCCCCGGGAGGCCATCTCTTCCCTGGCGATCCGGTTGAGGTCGATCTCGCCCCGGGCGACCGCCGCCAGAACCTTGGCGGGGGCGATCTGGATGAACCCGATCTCGTCCACCGAAAACGGCCCCGCCGAGTATCCGCTCTTCTTCTCCATCTTCCTGCCTCCTACTAAGATATCGTTTTTAATCGTGATTTCCCTCATTGCATGGACACTCCTACCTCGCGGGGTACCGGGAATCAAGGCAAATCTTCCACAGGCAGGGGCTCCTATAAAGGAAAAGACCCCTTCGCATCCCCCGGCGGGGACATGCGTCGGCAGCAATTCGGAAACCTATGAATTTTATGGTTGTTCAAGGTTGTTCTTGACAAGGGCGCAGAGCATCGTTAAGCTCAGTACAACCTTGAACAACCGGAGGTGAGCCGTGACACCAAGATTTCGTGCTTCCAAGAATCGAAGCCAAGGCAAGGATGGCTGGTGCATCCTCTTTCATCACCCGCTGAGGCGTGATCCGCGGGGCGTGGGACCGAGGCGGGTCAGGCGGGGACTCGGGACGCGAGATGACGGTGAAGCCGATCAACTAGTCGCGCAGATGAACCGATTGCTGTCAGACGAGTCCTATTGGACACCCGCTGCGCGCGACCGTGCTCTACGCGAACTCGATGCGCGCGTTGTTTCGATCTTCTACGACGACATCACGGCCAAGATCGTGGACCCTTGGGCGCTCCGTGAAGAAGTTCTACCGCTGCCAGGACGGGATGCGGGGTTTCCGAACGTGCTGCTCGTCGGGCCGACGGGCTCCGGCAAGACGACTGTAGGTCGGCAATTGATGGGGTCCGATCCAAAGCGTGATCGGTTTCCATCGACATCGACGGCCAAGACTACGGTGTTCGACACAGAGATTATTTTTTCTCCAGGGCCATACCGCGCAGTGGTGGCATTTCTTCCATACGACCGGGTGAGGAATTACGTCGAGGAATGCCTCGCCGCCGCTGTATCTGCAGCTGCCGAGGGTCTGAACGAAGACGAGATCGCCCGTCTCTTGCTCGAGCACAGCGAGCAGCGTTTCCGCCTGAAGTATGTACTTGGGGACATCAACGCTTCGAGCCGCACCGACACCGATGACGTCGACGCCGACGTTGAGGAGGAGGTTCCAGAACCGGAGGCCGTAGAGGTTACTGATGATGAGCGTGACGGGCTCGAAGTACGGCTTCACTCGTACCTCAGTCGTGTCATGGCCCTCGCTGATTCTGCACGCGAAAACATCGCAAATCACCTCTGTTGTGGCGA
>JAMDCN010000158.1 GCA_023489025.1 Deltaproteobacteria bacterium
CCTTGACCTTCTGGATTTTGGGGAAGATGAGGGGGCGGGACATGGCCCTCTATTCGATGGCGCAGTTCCTGGGCGGTCTGGCCGGCGCGGGACTCGTCAAGTTTCTTTGGGGGGGGGTGGGCGACAAGCGTGAACGCGGGGGTCACCATGCCGGCCCCGTGGATCTCTCCCGCGAGCGCGGCCGGAGTCGAGTTCCTGATCACCGGGACCCTCCTTTGGGTGATCCTCTTCTTCGTCAGCCACCCGAAATTGCATCGCTGGACCGGGTTCGCCGCCGGAGTCTGGGTCGCCTTTCTCGTCTTCGCGGAAGCACCCGTCACGGGGACAAGCCTCAACCCCGCGCGGAGCCTGGGCCCCGCCGTCGTAACGGATGACTACCGGAACCTGTGGGTCTATTTCCTCGGACCGCTGGGGGGCGCAACGGCGGCCGCGCTCCTCTGGAAACCGATGGTCGCCGCCGGGGTGAGGTCCGTGTTCTGCGCGAAACTCTTTCACACCGACCGCTACAGGTGCCATCTCGCCGATTGCCGTTTCGCCGGACATCATCCGTCGGTCGGCATTGCATCCCGAAAGGAGGATCTCTCATGAACGCCTTCACCTTGAAAGGTCAGCCCTCTCTCGTCACCGGAGCCAACTCCGGCATCGGTTACGCCGTGGCGAAAGCGCTCGCCGCCGCGGGCGCCCCCGTCGTCGTGAACTACGTGGCGGATCCTCCCTCCGCGGAACGGGTCGTCGACGAGATCCGGACCGCCGGCGGAGAGGCCATGGCGATCCGCGCCGACGTGAGCAGGGAAGACGAGGTGCAGGCGATGTTCCGGAAGATGTTCGACGCGTACGGCACCATCCACATCCTCGTGAACAACGCCGGGCTGCAGAGGGACGCCCGGTTCGTCGACATGACGCTGCACGACTGGGAATTCGTGCTGTCGGTCAACCTCACCGGGCAGTTCCTGTGCGCCCGGGAGGCGGCGAGGGAATTCCTCCGCCGGGGCGTGATCCCGGAGGTCTCGTGCGCGGCCGGGAAGATCCTGTGCATGTCGTCCGTCCACGAGGTCATCCCTTGGGCGGGGCACGTCAATTACGCCGCATCGAAAGGCGGAGTGATGCTGCTGATGAAGTCGCTGGCGCAGGAACTGGCGCCGCACCGGATCCGCGTCAACAGCCTCTGCCCCGGGGCGATCCGAACCCCCATCAACACGGCCGCATGGTCCACGCCCGAGGCCCTCTCCGGGCTGTTGACCCTGATCCCGTACGGCCGGATCGGCGAACCGGAAGACATCGGCCGTGCGGCGGTCTGGCTCGCCTCGGACGCGTCGGATTACGTGAACGGAACGTCCCTCTTTATCGACGGGGGGATGACGCTCTTCCCGGGGTTTTCCACGAACGGGTAACGCGGGAAAAGGTCCCGGACCGGGGCCCCGGATCTTTTCCGCCGGGAGAATGGATCTCTCTTCACGCCCTTCTTCCGGGAAGGTAAAATAACGAGGTATCGCGGGTCGTTGACGTCGGGCAGCCGATCCGCGCCCCGGGCGAGCCCCGAAGGAGGGGACATGCCACCAAACGGGAATAAGAATCCGGTAGGTAATCTAACGGACAAGTTGCGTTCCATCTTCGGTCCACAGCCCCCCCGGAAAACACAGAACGACCTGCCTCCGAAGGTTCATTTCAGCATCTGGTATTTCGTGGTGGCGTTCCTGTTGATATCCGCCCTGCAACAATACTTGTTCTCCCGGAGGGTGGAGACGATCCCCTACAGCCGGTTCAAGCAGCAACTGGCCGTGGACAACGTGGACACATTGGCCATCGGGCCGGAAAGCATCACCGGAACGTTAAAAGGAAAAGACAAGAAGCCGGGGCAGGAGTTCGTCACACTCCGGGTGGAGGATCCAGGCCTGGTGAAGGACCTGGATGACCATAAAGTCAACTATTCCGGCCGCTATGACAGTAAATTCCTCGCCAATGTTCTGTCCTGGATCCTCCCGATCGGCATCCTTCTCCTGATCTGGCGGTTCGCCATGAAAAAGATGGGGCCGGGGATGGGGGTGATGTCGTTCGCCAAGAGCAAAGCCAAGCTTTTTGCGGAGAGTGAAACCAAGGTCACTTTTGCCGATGTGGCGGGAATCGACGAGGCGAAAGAAGAGCTCCTGGAAGTCGTGGAATTTTTGAGTAAGCCGGAGAAATTCCAGAAGCTGGGGGGGAGGATCCCCAAAGGGGTGCTTCTTGTGGGCCCGCCGGGAACCGGGAAAACCCTTCTGGCGAGAGCCGTGGCCGGGGAGGCGAAAGTCCCTTTCTTCAGCATCAGCGGCTCGGAGTTCGTGGAGATGTTCGTCGGCGTGGGTGCGGCGCGCGTTCGCGATCTTTTCTCCCAGGCAACAAGCCAGGCCCCCTGCATCATTTTCATCGATGAACTCGATGCGTTGGGGAAAGCCCGCGGCATGAACATCATGGGCGGGCATGACGAGCAGGAGCAAACCCTCAACCAGCTCCTTGTGGAGATGGATGGATTCGCAACGAACAAGGGTGTCATCATCATGGCCGCCACGAACCGGCCGGAGATCCTGGATTCCGCCTTGTTGCGCCCCGGACGGTTTGACCGGCAAGTCCTGGTGGACCGCCCGGACATCAACGGGCGGGAAGCCATCCTGAAGATCCATTCCAGGAACGTCGTATTGGGAACCGATGTGGATCTTCGCAAGGTCGCCGGCCGCACCGCGGGCTTCGTGGGAGCCGACCTTGCCAACCTCATCAACGAGGCCGCCCTGTTGGCGGCCCGGAAAGATAAGGATTCGGTGAGCCTGGCGGACTTCGACGAGGCGATCGACCGGGTGGTTGCGGGTCTGCAGAAAAAGAACCGGGTGATGAATGCGCAGGAGAAGGAAATTGTCGCCGTTCACGAATCCGGACACGCAATTGTGGCCGAATCGGTTGATCATGGCGACCCGGTTGCCAAAATCTCGATTATCCCCCGGGGGATCGCGGCCCTCGGATATACCCAGCAGCAGCCCACGGAGGACCGGTACCTGATGACCCGGTCGGAGCTGCTGGACCGCCTGGCCGTGCTTCTGGGGGGGAGGGTGGCGGAGGAACTGGTTTTCGGGGAGATCTCCACGGGGGCGCAGAACGACCTGCAGAGGGCCACCGACATGGCCCGGTCCATGGTCACGGAATACGGCATGAGCGATCGCCTTGGGCTGGTAACCTACGAGCGCCCCCAACAGGCCAGGTTTCTCCCGGGGACGTTCCCCGCGAACAAGGCCTACAGCGAAGAGAAAGCGGCCCAGATCGACGAAGAAATCTCCCAGGTGATCGAGCAGGCCCACCAAAGGGTGCGGGGAATCCTGTCCACCCGGAGGAAAGCGCTGGAGGAGGTGGCCCGCCTTCTCTCCCGGAAGGAGATCGTGCAGGGGGAGGAACTAAGGGAGATATTGGGCAAAATGTCCGCGGAGTAGCCCGGCTGCCGTCCTGTTTTCCCCATGTCCCGGCGGGGAGTCCGCCGGGCCCCAGGAGGAGGAACAGCGTACATGGACGAAAAAATGTCCCATCCCGATGATTCCGCCGAAGCGACGCGACGGGATTTCTTCCGGATCGCGATCGGCGTCCTGGGGACGGTCGTCGGCCTCGTACTCGCCATCCCGCTCGTCGGATTCCTGGTCGGCCCCGCTTTCCGGAAAAAGATCCCACGCTGGGCGCGCGTCGCGAAGGTCGAATCCCTGCCGCTCGGCCAACCGGCGGTCCTGTCGTTCACGGACCAATCGTCCGAAGGCTACCTTCGGGAGACGGTCGTCCGAAACGTCTGGGCCGTCCGGCGTTCGGCCACGGAAGTCACGGTGTTCTCACCGATCTGCACCCACCTGGGCTGCCGCTACGACTGGGAGCCGAATTCGGGCCGCTTCCTTTGCCCTTGCCACGGAAGCCTGTTCGGGCTGGACGGGAAGGTGCTGGCGGGACCGGCGCCCCGCCCGCTCGACACCCTCCCCGTGAAGATCGAGAACGGGGAGCTGTTCGTGGAATGGGAACGGTTCGAACTTGGCATTTCCAGGAAGATCCCGGTATAGGAGACCCGCCATGCCCGACAGGATCCTCCGCTGGATCGACGAGCGTATCCCCCTGACCGACATGGTCCGGAGGGCGCTGGACGAGGAGATCCCCGGGGGATCGCGGTACGCCTACGCCCTCGGCAGCGCCATCCTTTTCGTCTTCGTCCTGCAGATGATCACGGGCGTCGCGCAGCTTTTCTACTATGTCCCCACCGTGGACCACGCGTACGACAGCGTCAACTTCCTGCGGACGGAAGTCCCCTTCGGGTGGCTGATCCACAACCTGCACTACTGGGGAGCCAACGCGATGATCGTGCTGGTGGGGCTTCACATCGCCCGCGTGTTCATCTACGGCGCATACAAGGCCCCGAGGGAACTGACGTGGCTTGCGGGGGTCGCCCTGCTGCTCGTCACCGCGGGCCTCGTCTTCACGGGCGCGCCTCTCCCGTGGGACGAGCCCGGATACTGGGCCGCGGAGGTGGGCACCAGCATCGCCGGCACCGTCCCATTGGTGGGAAACGCGGTGAAGCAGCTGCTCCGGGGGGGCGACGTCATGGGGCCGCTCGCCCTCTCCCGGATGTTCGTTCTCCACGTAGCGATCCTTCCGGCGATCCTCCTTGGGTTCCTCGCGATTCACCTGGCGGCCTTTCGCGCGTTCGGATCCGTCGGCCCCTGGGACGAATCAAAGCGAAAAAACACCGGGGAGTTCTGGCCGGACCAGGCGTTCAAGGATTCGGTGGTGACGGTGTTTCTCCTGCTCCTCCTGGTCTCCCTCTGCGTCTACGCGCCGCCTCCGATCGCCGGGCCGGCCGACCCGCTGGACACTTCCTACGTCCCGAAGCCGGAGTGGAATTTTCTTTTCCTTTACGAAGCCTTGAAGTTTCTCCCCGGACGCCTCGAGCCTCTCGGGACGATGGGAATTCCCCTTCTCGGTGTCCTGGCCCTGGTCCTGCTCCCCTTCCTCGACCGGAGCCCGGAACGGAACCCCCTGCGCCGCCGGTTCGCCATGGCGGGTGGCGCGGCCTGGGTCGGTTTCGTCCTCTCCTTCACCGTCATCGGCTATCTCAGCCATCCCGTAGGAGTCGGAGGGACCACCGGTCCGCCGCCGAGCGGCTCCCCGTCCAGCCTGTCCCCGAGTGCGCGGGAAGGGTCCCGGCTCTTTGGATCCCTTGGTTGCGTCGGTTGCCACAGCGTCAACGGGAAGGGGGGAGCGGTGGGTCCCGACCTGTCGGATGAATCGCGGCGCGGACATTCGCGCGCCTGGCTCGCGGCCCAGATCGCCAACCCGAAATCCCACAATCCGAACTCGATCATGCCCCCCTACCCGACGCTGGGCGACACGCAGATGAACCAGGTCGTGGATTACCTGATGAGCCTCGGGGCCACCGCACCGTCCGCCGGGGAAGTATCTGCAAACCCGCCTCCCTCGGCGGCAACTCCCGCCCCACCGGCTCACCCGGCGCGCCGCGCCGCACCGCCGTCCGTTCCGGCGGCCCCGCCGGCCGGGCTCGCCCCGACGAACCCTTCCCTGCCGCCCGCCGCGGTCCACGGCGTCGGCCCCCTCTTTTCGGGATCCCCCGACCAGGGCCCCCCGGGCCCGGCGGCGTCCGTCATCGGGAGCGTGGAGCGCGGGGCGATCCTCTTCCGCCTGTACTGCGTCTCCTGCCACGGATCCGACGGAAAAGGCGGCGTCCCCAATCCCGGCGCAGTGGGCGGCGCGATCCCTCCGCTCAACCCCATCCAGCGGAAATATTTTTCCGCGGACCCGAACGAGTTCGCCGCAAATATCGACCGGGTCCTCCAGCACGGCGCGATCCCGAAGGGGCCCCTGCCCGAGAAGAGCATGCTCACCTTCGGAACGACGCATTCCCTGTCGCAGGAGGAGATAGCGAACCTCGAGGCGTACATCCTTTCCCTCAACGGGGTGGAGCGGGCGCGACTGAGGCATGCGGGAATCCCGCCCGAGACCTGGCTCCTCATCGTAATCGCAGCGTTCACCCTCGCGGCTGGGGGACTCCTGGTGATCCGGGCGCTCCGCCTCCGGAAAAGTGCCGGAACGCGGTGAGGGAACGCCCTACGGCGATCCGGTCATTTCTTCTCCAGGTGGCCGCCGAAGGAAAAGCGCATCGCGGAGAGTATCTTGTCGGCGAAGTCCGCCTCGCCGCGCGAGGCGAAGCGCTGGTACAGAGCGGCTGTGAGCACCGGCGCGGGCACCGCCTCGTCGACGGCGGCGTGGATGGTCCATCGCCCCTCGCCGGAGTCGGAGACCCGGCCGGCGTATTTGGCGAGGACCGGGTCGTCGAGCAGGGCGGCGGCGGTCAGGTCGAGGAGCCAGGAGGCGATGACGCTCCCACGGCGCCAGACTTCGGAGATGTCGGCCAGGTCGAAGTCGTACCGGTAGCGCGCCGGGTCCTGGAGCGGGGTGGTCTCCGCGTCCCGTTCATGCCGTTGCTCGCCGACGCCCGCGTGCCGCAGGATGTTGAGCCCCTCGGCGTAAGCGGCCATGATGCCGTACTCGATCCCGTTGTGCACCATCTTCACGAAGTGTCCGGCGCCGTTCGGTCCGCAGTGCAGGTAACCGAGTTCGGCGGTGCCGCCGGCCTTCTCCCTCCCGGGCGTGCGCGGGGCCGAATCGGCCGGCGGGGCCAGCGACCTGAAGACGGGAGCGAGGCGCTCCACGATGTCCGGCTCCCCGCCGATCATCTGGCAGTATCCGCGCTCGAGTCCGAACACGCCGCCGCTAGTCCCCACGTCCACGTAGTGGATCCCCTTCGCGTAGAGATCTTTCGCCCGCCGGAGGTCGTCCACGTACCAGGAGTTCCCGCCGTCCACGAGGACGTCCCCGCGCTCAAGTCGCGGTGCGAGGTCGGCGATGGCCCGGTCCACGGCGGCCGCCGGGACCATCATCCATACGCAGCGCGGCTTCGGGAGCCGGCCCAGGAAGTCGTCGAGCGAGGCGGCGCCCGTCGCCCCTTCCTTCGCAAGCGCCGCCACCGCCTCCGCCGAGGTGTCGTACACGACGATCCTGTGCCCGGCGCGCATAAGCCGCCGCACCATGTTGGCGCCCATCCGGCCGAGGCCGATCATTCCAAGCTCCATGGTCATTCCTCCCCGGGCACGCCGCTGCCGGGTCTTCCTCCCGGGCGCAGGCCGCCTGGATCGAGTTTACGGAAAGGGGGCTTGCTTCCGCAATCCTGTTTCCGGTAGTGAGATGCCGTAAAGAGCACGATGGTGCATCGCGGGAATTCGCGGAACGCGATACTCTGTCTCAAGCGATGAGCGGCCGGAAGAAAATCACGCTGGGGGTCGCGGGAGCCTTCGGGCTCCTTGCCGTCCTCCTGGGTGCGCTGGCGGTCCTGACGCCCCGGTGGATCAATGGGGAGGCGGTCAAGGCCG
>JAMDCN010000027.1:0-7067 GCA_023489025.1 Deltaproteobacteria bacterium
CGGCGTTTACGAGCAAGCGCCTCGGCCGCGCCCTTGCGGAGCGCCTCGTCGTATGCACGGGCTTTCTCGTCGGCCTCGAACAGGAGCCGGCGGGATTCCTCGACCGGCTTCACCGAGAGGTTCTCCCGCTCCTCGAAGGTGCGGAGGATCGGCTTTATGAGGAGGGTGGAAAGCAGGAACGCAAGGACGACCACCAGGCCCAACTGGAGCAGGGCGAGCTGGGAGATCTCCAACGTCTCGAAAATCTTGCTCACAAGTTCCATGAAACCGGCACTCCCCCGGGGGCGGACTGGTCTACGGAAGGTCAACTTCAAGAGAAACGGAAGATTGGTACCACGCCCGCGGCGGAACTGTCAAGGGCTTCTTGACGGCCGGCGAACGCACCAAATCAAGAAGGGCGCCGGGGAAACCCCGGCGCCCTTCTCAATGCCTTGCTGCCCGGGAAACTACTTCTTGGGCGCTTCAGCCGGAGCCGGCGCTGCGGGCGCGGCCGGAGCCGCGTTGTCGGCAGGTGCGGCGGCCGGAGGCGGCGGCGGAGGCGGCTCTTCCTTCTTCGCACATGCGGAGAGGCCGATCGTCGCGGCCAGCATCAGCACGAACATCATCGCCAGATACTTGCGCATTGGTCCTCACTCCTTTCCCTCGGAATTTATCCGTATTCGCGGATAGTGCAACGTTAGCGTATGACGCGCAATATAGCACAGGAAAATCGGGTTGCAATACTTTTTTTTGGTCAGCGTCCCCTGAACAGAATGTCGCAGAGGCGATCGAGTTCATCCGGCGAGAAGTAGGAAATCTCGACGCGTCCCTTCTTCAACGTGCCGCGCAGACGCACCCGCGTCCCCCCGCGGCGGGAGAGTTCCTCCTCGAGACTTTTACGGTGCGCGTCCGGCGGAGCCGCGCTCCGCGCGGCTTTCCGTTTCCCCGCGGGGCCGCACAACCGCTCCGTCTCACGAACCGACAGGCCGCGACGCAGCACCGTCTCGCAGATCGAGGAGGCGTGCTCCGGCGGCGCGGAGAGGAGCGCGCGGGCGTGTCCGGCGGAGAGGCGCCCGTCCGCCACCGCCTGGCGGACCGGGGACGGCAGCTTGAGGAGCCGTACGGTGTTGGCGACGGTGGCGCGGTCCTTCCCCACCCGATCGGCCACCTGCTCCTGGGAGAGGGAGAAGTCGCGCGTCAGCCGCTGGTATCCTTCGGCAAGCTCGATCGCGTTGAGATCCGCCCGCTGGATGTTTTCCACCAGCGCGGCTTCGAGCGCCTCGCGGTCGGAGAGCCTGCGCACCACCGCCGGGACGGTGGAAAGTCCCGCGGCCTCCGCGGCGCGAAACCGCCGCTCGCCGGCGACCAGCTCGTACCCGTCCGGGGTCGGCCGGACCAGCACCGGCTGCAGAACCCCTTTCTCCCGGATCGATGCGACGAGTTCCTCGAGCGCTTCCGGGGAAAAGGTTCTACGGGGCTGCAAGCTTCCCGCGCGGATTTTTTCCACCGGGATCTGGAGGAACCCGGAGTCGCGTCCGGCGCTTGGAACCGCCTGGGATGGCATGGTTCCCGTCAGCAGGGCGGAGAGACCCCGTCCGAGAACCTTCTTCTTTACGGGTTCGTTCTTCCGTTCCATCGATTCACCATCTCCCGGGCCAGTTCGAGGTAGCTTTGCGCCCCGCGGGAGGAAACGGCGTACAGAAGCGCCGGCTTACCGTGGGAGGGCGACTCGGACAGGCGGACATTTCTAGGTATAACTGTTTGAAAAACCTGGTCTTTAAGTATTTCGCGCGCCTCGTCCGCCACCTGGTGGGCCAGGTTGTTCCGCGCGTCGAACATGGTGAGCGCCACCCCCTCGATCCGAAGCCCTGGATTCATCTCCTCCCGGATCCGGTCGATCGTTCGGAACAGGCTGGAAAGCCCTTCCAGGGCATAATATTCACACTGAAGAGGAATCATTACCGAATCTGCCGCACAGAGGGCGTTAACCGTCAACAAGCCCAGGGAGGGGGGGCAATCGATCACGATGACCTCGTACTCCTCGGCAAGAGGGGCCAGCGCCTCGGCCAGACGCCGCTCCCTGCGCTCCATCGGCACCAGTTCGATCTCGGCGCCGATCAGGTCGGAGGAAGAAGGCAGCAGATAGAGGAAGGGAAGGCCGGTCTCCCGGATCGCCTCTGCCACGGAAATCTCCCCCATGAGGACGCGGTAGACGTTCCGCTCCTCGTCCCCACCGGGGGTCCCTCCCACGCCCGAAGAGGCGTTGGCCTGGGGGTCGAGGTCGACCAGCAACGTCTTCTTCTCCATCACGGAGAGGGAGGCGGCCAGGTTGACCGCGGTGGTGGTCTTCCCTACGCCACCCTTCTGGTTGGCGACGGTGAGGATACGAGCCAATACGGGCCCTCCTTTTCCTTCAAACACAACGGTATCTTGTACCACGGGGAGGCGGGGGGCGAAAAGGGGGAATCCCGTACGCGACGCTTCAGATAATGGATTGAAGCACTTAGTCGTCCTCTCCCTTGCGGCCGGCGCCCAGATGGAATCTGTGGAGGAAACGATGGATGATGGGGGCGAAGAGGATCCCGGCCACCACGATGAACATCAGCCCGCTGAAGAGCGCGTAGGCGGCGGCGAACAATTTCCCCGCCGTCGTGCGCAACACCGCGACCGGCCCCATCCCCCCGAGTATCATCGCGGCGTTTAGGATCGAGTCCACCCACGGGAGCCCTTCGATCCAATGGTAACCGGACACCCCCAGAAACAGGGCGGCGAGAATCACGGAGAAGGCCACTCCTCCGCTCCGGGCGATCCGGCGAAAGTACGCCTCTCGAGAAATCAGCTGCTCATGATGACGCTCGAACATTTCCCCCCTCCTCTCCCGCGGGTTCGATCTCGACGATCTCCCGCTCTCCCATCCCGCGGGGGAGATGGAACCGTTCCCGGCGGGTCACCG
This sequence comes from Deltaproteobacteria bacterium, assembly GCA_023489025.1. Next base: position 2,933 of record JAMDCN010000027.1, read on the forward strand.
TGCCCGGGAGGCCCCCCGGAACGCCCTCTCGCGCCCCCGGCCCCATCATGAACAGGAAGCGACCCCCGCCGGCGAGGTACGGCGACAGGAGCGGGACCACCTCGCCCGCCGATGCCGTCGCGCGGGTGACGATGTGGTCGTGCGGAGGAAGGGGGAGCTTCGTCCGCGCCTCCGCCCTCCCCTGGACGACGACGGCATTCGAAAGCCGCAGCATTTTCCGGGCCCGGGAGAGGAACGCGCACTTCTTGACGGAGGCCTCCAGGAGGGTTACGCGGCTCCCCGGGAGATACAGGGCCAATGGGATGCCGGGGTACCCGGCGCCGGAACCGAAATCGAGGATGCGACCGGGGAACGGTGCGAACCGCAGAAGGAGGAGAGAGTCCGCAACATGTTTCACCGCCACCTCCACCGGGTCGGTGATCGCCGTAAGACGGATCGACCGGTTCCACCGAAGCATCTCGTTGGCGTGGACCGCAAGCCGCTCCTCCGCATCGGGGAAGGCCGGTATCCCCGCCTCGGCAAGGACCTCCCGCAACAGTTCCGAAGAGACTTCCGCCCCTCCTCCCCCGCTCCTCACCATGACCGCCCCCCCGGAATGTTCCACGTGGAACATTCCTGAAAACCTGTTACACAAAAAGGATTTACGTCCCTCATCTCGCTGTTTTCCCGCGTGGCGTCAGAGTTTCCGCAGCGATGAGCCCCACTTCTTCGGCAACAGATGACCGTTGAGAAACAGGACTCCGGGCTCGCGCCCCCCGTTTTTCCTACTGCGGGGGTACCCCGATGGCCATGGACGGCAAAGTGCCGCGGGAGCCATGGATGGCGGGAGCGGCCCCGTTGCGCCCTGCGTCCCGATACCCCGGATGCGCCGCGGAGCATGATACCCCTTCCGAGCGGGCGTGAGTTTTCGCCGTAGCCATGGAGGGCGAGAGGCGAAAACGACCGCCAGCGCAGGACGCCAGGGATGGCGGACGGAGCGGTAGCGAGGGAGGGAGTATCACGCGGAGAGAGAGGCGCCTCCCGGCAATAGGTGCCTGTAATTGTGAATTGGAACACTTAACCGCCCCGCCGCAGCACGACCAGCAGGAGGGCGACGGCCGCCGGAGTCACCCCGGGAATCCGCTGCGCCTGGCCGATGGAGTCGGGCCGGACCCGGACGAGCTTGTCCCGGACCTCGGCGGACAGGCCGGGAATGGTGTCGAACGGGAATGCGGCCGGGAAACGCATCTCTTCGTATTTCTTCACCTTTCTCGCTTCCTCTTCCTGCCGCCGGATATACCCTTCGTACTTGATGGACAGCTCCGCCTGCTCCACCGCCTCCCGGGTCGCCGCCCGCAGCTCCGGGGCGCAGGCAAGGAGCATCGCGCCCGTCACCCCGGGCCGGCGCAACGCCTCCGCGTAGGTGATGCCGGGGCGCAGGAGCGCATCCCCCGCCTTCTCCACCGCCGCGCACAGCGGGTGGCCGGTTCCCACGCGGGTATCCTCCAGCCGCTTTCGGAATGCCTCGATCCCCTCCCGCTTCGCGAGGAACCGCCGATACCGCCCATCGGGGAGCAGCCCGACCCGTCGGCCGGTTTCGGAGAGGCGCAGGTCCGCGTTGTCCTCCCGCAGCAGCAGCCGATACTCCGCCCGGGAGGTGAACATCCGGTACGGCTCCAGCGCCCCCTTCGTCGTCAGGTCGTCGATCAGGACACCGATGTAGGCGTCGGCCCGCGAGAGCACCATCGGCGGCTCCCCCTTTACCCGAAGCGCCGCGTTGATCCCCGCCACGATCCCCTGCGCCCCCGCCTCTTCGTACCCGCTCGTGCCGTTGATCTGCCCGGCATGAAAGAGATTTTTCACCAATTTCGTTTCGAGGGAGGGGTGCAGCTGCACGGGATCGACGAAGTCGTACTCGATCGCGTACCCGGGGCGGACTATCTCCACGGATTCCAGACCCGGGATGGTGCGCAGCATCTTCATCTGGATATCGTACGGCAGGCTTGTTGAGACGCCGTTGGGGTAATACTCCGCGGTTTTCAGCCCCTCAGGCTCGAGGAAGACCTGGTGCCGCTCCTTCCCGGAGAACCGGACGACCTTGTCCTCGATGGAGGGGCAGTACCGTGGGCCGATTCCCTTGATGATTCCGGAATATAGCGGTGACCGGGAAAGACCGGACCGGATCGCATCGTGGGTCGCGGCGTTCGTGTACGTCAGGAAGCACGGAAGCTGCGGCCGACGGATCGCCGCCGTGTCGAACGAAAAGGGGACGGGCCGGTCGTCCCCCTCCTGGCGGACGGTCTTCGAGAAGTCGATCGTCTTGGCGTCGAGCCGGGGGGTGGTGCCGGTTTTCAGACGCCCGACGGAGAATCCGAGCCGACGGAGGGAATCCGACAGGCGCATGGAGGGGAAATCCCCCGCCCTTCCGGCCGGATAGCTCACCAGCCCCACGTGGACCAGTCCTTTCATGAAGGTCCCGGGGCATAGAACCACGGTCTTCCCGCGATACCGGACGTCGAGGTTCGTGTCCACACCCGCCGCCGCGCCCCCGTCCACCACGACCGCGTCGACGATAGCCTGCTTCACGTCCAGCCCGTACGTCGCCTCCAGCGCCTTCTTCATCCGGAGACGGTAGAGCTGCTTGTCCGCTTGTGCGCGCGAGGAGCGCACCGCCGGCCCCTTGCTCGTGTTCAGCTGGCGGAACTGGACCCCGGTGGCGTCGATGTTGCGCCCCATCTCACCGCCCAGCGCGTCGATCTCCCGCACCAGGTGCCCCTTCGCCAACCCCCCGATCGCCGGGTTGCACGACATGAGACCGATGGCGTCCGCGTTGATCGTCAGAAGGAGGGTGGAGCGGCCCATCCGCGCCGCCGCCAGCGCCGCCTCGCAGCCGGCGTGCCCGCCCCCGACGACGATGACGTCGTACTCCTTCGGGTATTCGTACGGAGACCCGCTCATCGCGCCCCGCTCAATGTTCCACGTGGAACATTTCGTATCTTCTCTTTATTATCAACTATTTGCCCACGCAGAACGCGTCAAATATCGCGTCGAGGACCTCTTCCGGGGCGACCTCCCCCAGCAGCTCCGCGAGGGCCCCGGCCGCCTCCCGGACGTCCGCCGCCGGAAACTCGAGCGGGAGCCCCTCCTCCGCCGCCGCTTTCGCGCGGGACAAGGCAGACAGCGCACGCTCGACCGCCAACCGCTGCCGCGCGCGGGTCAGCGGCGCCTGCGCCCGGATCGCACCCTCCGCCGGCGCCACTTCCCGGGCGACCGCCGCCACGAGGTCCCCGATCCCCTCCCCCGTTTTCGCGGAGAGGCGCAAGGCTCCCCTCTTCCCCGCCCCGGCGAATCCGACCCCCTCCTCCACCGCCGCCAGGTCCGACTTGTTCAAAAGGACCAGATGCGGAAGCGAAGCGACCTCTTCGTACGCCGAACGGTCCGCCGCCGCCGCCGAACGGCTCCCGTCCAGAACGAAGAGGACCAGATCCGCCGTCGCGACGATCTCCCTGCTGCGTCGCACCCCCTCCCGCTCCACCGGGTCCGCGGTCTCCCGAAGCCCGGCCGTGTCGATCAAGATTACCGGAACTCCGCCGATGGCGATGTCGGCGTGGAGATAATCCCGCGTTGTCCCCGGGGTCTCCGTCACGATCGCGCGCTCCTCCCCCGCCAGGCGGTTGAGCAGCCGCGATTTCCCGACGTTCGCGACACCGGCGATCACGACCGTCGCGCCGTCCCGGAACCGCCGCCCCGCCTCGTACGACCGCAGGAGCTCCTCCAGCCGAACAATTATTTCAGATACCCGTTCCGCAAGTTGCCCACTTGAAATCGATGGGACACCGTCCTCTTCCGCGAAGTCGATCGCCGCCTCCTGGAGCGTGAGGAGGGAGAAAAGGCGCTCCCGCAGCGGGACGATCTCTTCCCGGATGCCGCCCCGCATCTGCCGCAGCGCCGAGCGCGCCGCCTCCTCCGTTCGGGCCGCGATGAGGTCGCAAAGGCCTTCCGCCTGGGTCAGGTCCATCTTCCCCAGGTGAAACGCCCGCCGGGAGAACTCCCCCGGTTCCGCCGGCACGGCCCCCGCCGCGCACGCCGCCCGGACGACGGTCTCCACCACCACGGGATTGCCGTGAAGATGGATCTCAACGACATCCTCGCCGGT
>JAMDCN010000027.1:7077-7360 GCA_023489025.1 Deltaproteobacteria bacterium
AATGAGTAAAGCGTCGGGCCCGGAGAGGCGAACCATGGAAACGGCGCCCGTTCCTCCGGGCGTGGCGGGCGCGACGATCGTCGTGTCTTCGCGGGTCATCGTATTAATCTACTGCGGCGAATAGGACTCCGGGCTCGCGGGGGGCTTCCACTCCGCTACGGCTCGTCGACCATCCATGGTCTCCTCGCCTGCGCCTCCGCTCGTTCCCGACATCCATGTCTCCACTTCGCTCCAGACGCCGCTGCGTGGAACCCCCCGCTGCGCCCTGCGTCAGGACTTGGCA
>JAMDCN010000015.1 GCA_023489025.1 Deltaproteobacteria bacterium
GGCGCGGCGAGAAGGACCATCCATGCGAAGATCCGGCCCGGAGACCGTACAACCTGCCGCCGTGCGATCTGCAGCGCGACCCCGGCGCCCCCGAAGCCGAGCATCGCCTGCGAGACGATCAACGGGACGAAGTGCGGCCAGAACCGGAACGACAGGAGGCGGATGAGGACGATCTCGTTCGCCAGCATTGTCGCCGAAAGGAAGAATACGACGGGAACGACTCTTTCCGCCGTCGCGCCCGCATAAGCCGCATCCCGGCGGTCTCTCGGCTCTGCGGTAGACAAGCGGGAGCCCCGTCAGTGGCCGATGAGGCGGACGAAGGCGACGGGAAGAACGTTTCTGTGCGTAATGGCGCCCCGGTCGTCCTTCTCGATGAAGACGAGGTTCTGGGTCATGAAGGGCCCGCCGACCGGCATGATCATCCGACCCCCGTTCCGGAGCTGGCGCAGAAGGGGCGGGGGAACGTGGCCCCCCGCGCAGGTCACGATGATGGCGTCGAAGGGCCCCTTCTCCTCCCAGCCGTAATAACCGTCCCCCTGCCGGACGACGACGTTGCGGAAGCCGAGGTCGGAGAGCGTCCGTCGGCTTCTGGCGGCAAGGGATTCGAGGATCTCCACGGAGTAGACCTCCGTGGCGAGCCTTGCGGCGACCGCCGCCTGGTAGCCGGACCCGGTTCCCACTTCGAGGACGCGGTCGGTCTCCTTGAGGCGCAGGATCTGCGTCATGAAGCCGACGATGTACGGTTGCGAGATCGTCTGCCCTTCCCCGATGGGGACGGGATACGGCTCATACGCCCTCGCGCGGAACGACGGCGGAACGAAGAGGTGGCGGGGGACGTCCCGCATCGCGGCCAGGACGCGCGGATCGGAGACCCCTTCGCGCTCGATCTGGTCGCGCACCATCGCCTCCCGCTGCCGCAGGTACGGATCGTCCGCCGCCAGCGGCGCATGGAACGCCGCCGACAGGGCGACCGCGGCGATCGTAACAAGACGAAGGAATCTCATCTCCCTCCAGGTCCCCAAACTCCGCGCGTTCGGCGGTGTTCCGTACGGTTTATTGTATACCCGGTCCGTTCCGCCGCCACGGACCGGCCTTCCCGCCGCCTCCACAACCGTGGCCGGCGCCCGCACCCACTTGGTGGTCCCGGGAACCCTGCGGAGCGAGGAAACCACGCAACATCGGGCAGGATCCAACGATCATCCCCGGGATGGAAATCGGGGAAAAGGAGGTGATTATGCCAACGGTCATACGTTGTCGGGACGCAGGTGTGGATTGCGATACCGGGAAATCTGCGGACCGAAGGGCATGCGGGCCCGCACGGTGAGGTAAAATAAAGATTGAGCCGGTATCCATGCGGAAACGGTCATGCACCCGGTGTGGAAACGGGAGGACCCACATGAACGAGAACGACAAGAATACGCTTTGCCGGCAGATCGTCGAGACGGTCGGAGACGCGGTAATCTTCACCGATCGGGACGGGATCATCCGCCTCTGGAACCGGGCGGCGGAAGGGATCTTCGGCTACACGGAGGAGGAGGCGGTCGGGCAGTCGCTCGACCTGATCATTCCCGAGAGGCAGCGGGAGATGCACTGGAAGGGATACCGGAGGGCGATGCTCAGCGGCGTCACGAAGTACGGCTCCGAGACCCTTGCGGTGCCGGCGGTGACGAAGGACGGGGAGCGGATCTCCATCGAGTTCACGATCAACCTGCTCCGGGACGCGGACGGGAAGGTGCTCGGCCCCGTGGCCGTGGTCCGCGACGTGACCGCGAGGTGGATGCGGGAGAAGGAGCTGCGCCGGAAACTGGCGTTCCTCGAGGCCGGCCAGGTGGCGGCGTGACCCAGGCCATGTACGGTCCGCTGCTTCTCAGCCTTCTCCCCCCCGAGAGGATCGGGGCGGCGGCGAAGGCGACCCCGGACCAGGGTCCATGGGTCGCCCTCCTCATCCTTGCCGGAATTTTCCTGTGCCTTTGGTTGCGCCCACCGGAGCGCTGAAGGAATCTTCCGGAGTCGACGGACGCGCCGCCTACCCGCCGGAAGGCCTTCCCTGCTGCAGCCAAAGGATGAGGGCCGTCTCGATCACCGCCGCAACGATAACGCATGATCCCTCCGTGGGTCAGCGGCCATCGCCGGCGGTCCCGTTGAGATGGTCGATCAACTGGCGGAGCCTGCCGTGGCTTCTGCTGTTGAATCGGAACACGATCCTGGGAAGATCGGCGACCTCCGGTTCGTCCGCTTCCTCGGGGAGGGCCTCTTTCTGGGAGATCGACCCCTCGGCGAGGAGATCCGGAAAGTCCCTGTTCAGGGCGGCGAGAGCCTCGGGGGCGAGTCGCTCCCGGATACGGATCACCAGGTCCCGGCCGACATATCTCGTGCTGTGGAACACGCGGTAATATCCGTGGATCTCCCGGACGGCTTCGTCCACGCTCGATGTGATCCGGAACAGGGAGAGATCTTCGGGCGAGATCATGCCCGTTTTCAGGAAGTTCTCCTCGAGGAACCGGCGCCATGTCGCCCAGTATGTTCCCCCGGGCTCGTCCACCAGCACGACGGGAAAAGGATGGGTCTTACCGGTCTGGAGAAGGGTCAGCACCTCGAACGCTTCGTCCATCGTCCCGAACCCTCCGGGGAAGAGAACGACGCCGCTCGACTCCTTGAGGAAGAGCAACTTCCGCGTGAAGAAATATTTCGTGTGGATGAGATGCGGGTTCCCCTCCATCACCGTGTTCCCGGGCTGCTCGAACGGAAGCAGGATATTCACGCCGATCGAGTGTTCCCGCCCGGCTCCGATGTGGGCCGCCTCCATGATTCCATCGCCGGCGCCGGTGACGACGAACCACCCGGACCGCGCCATCGCCCTGCCGAACGACTCCGCCTGCCGCCACGCGGGGGACCCCGCGGGCAGGCGCGCGGACCCGAACACCGTCACCTTGGAACGTCCACGTAATCCGTCAAAGAACCGGAACGCGTGACGAAGCTCCTTGAGGGCCCGGGAGAGGAGCTTCAGGTCCGCCCGGCTTGCCCCGTCTTCCCGCAACCCGTCGACGGTTTCGTGCATCTCGTCGATGAGTTCCTCGACGGTCACCCGGGAATTCCTGCCCCCCTCCCGGCCCTTCGTCACGCATCTCTCCTGTTCCGCCGCGTTCGCTTGTCCGGCTTCCTCAACGGTCCGATCACCTCGTCAGGCTTTCTTCCCCTCCATGCTCTTGAAAAATTCATGTCCCCGCCGTTTCATCTCTTCCGGGGGTACGTCTTCCTGGTGCGTGGCCAGGTCCCATGTATGCCCGAACGGGTCCCGGAGGCTCCCGGTCCTGTCGCCCCAGAACATGTTCTCCAGGGGCCGTTTCACGGTAGCGCCCGCCTCCACCGCCTGGCGGAACACCTTGTCCACGTCCCGGACGTAGAGGTATACCCCCGTGGGAGATCCGCCGAGCGTCTCCGGCGAGACGCAATCCATCCCGGGGACCTCGTCGCCGAGGAAAAACCGGGAATCTCCGATCTCGAGTTCCGCGTGCATCACGGTCTTGCCGTCCGGGGCGTGCATCCGTGCATGCGCTTTCGCGCCGAACGCCCGGCGGTAGAAATCGATGGCGCGATCGGCCCCCCGCACCGTCAGATGCGGGGTGATCGAATGGTACCCTTCCGGAATCGGTTTTACGGCCACGGTCAACTTCTTGGCTGCCTTCATCGCCACATCTCCTCTCCTTCCCGACATGAAGATCGCCGGGTTGACTCCCGCCCCGGACCGGGATTCGTCCGCGGTCGTAACGGGACAACCGGTTGTTTCCGTCCTCCGACGTTGCCGTGCGTTTTTTTGATGAGCGATTTTTCCGGCGGATTCCCCGGACGGCAAGATATCCGTCGGCCGCGGGAAAAGGGATTTGACAGGACCATGTCGTCTTCCGGGGAACTGCCGGTCAAAAAAAACGTCGCGAGGGGGCTTCTCATCCAGGGGGAATGTATACTGATAATCAAGTCTACCAGTTGGCACGTCAACTTTCCCGACGACAACGACAAAAGGGAGGGGACCATGGAAAGATATTTCGTCGAATCACCCCACACGCCCCAGGAGTGCCTGCGCGCCCTCGACGAAATCCTGGCGAAAGGCCCGGGAAACCTGGCGAAATACGAGTGGGGATGCGCGGCCGGGGATCACACCGGCTATGCCATCGTCGAGGCCCGGAACGATTCGGAGGTAAAGGAAACCATCCCGGATTTTCTTAGAGGGAAGGCGCGGGTCGTCAAGCTGAACAGATTTACACCGGAACAGATCAGGGAATATCACAAGAAGTCCGCCTGAGAAAAGTCCAGGGAAGGGGAGGGAATCGCTCCCCTTCCCTGCGCATGGACCCGTCAGGCCTTCTCGCCGAATACGGCACGGTCCGCGGAGAAGCGCCCCGGCCCCGCGAGGAGGAGCAGGACGGCGACGCAGAGGTAGGCCGCGGCCAATTCGTAGGAGCGGGCGCCTTGCTGCAGGGTCACGAACGGGTCGTGGAGCACCGCGGTGTGTGTATAGATAGCCACCGTCATCGTGCAGGCAATGCCGAAGGAAGCCAGGGGCGTCAGCAGGCCCAGGATCCATGCCATCCCCCCTCCGAACTCCGAGAGAGCGGCCAGCGCCTGGAAGACGCCGGGGACGCCCGCATTCGGGCCCATCCAGCCAAAGGGGTTCTGGATCTTTCCGTAGCCGTGGATCACGAACGCCACCCCCACCACGAGCCTGAGAACGAGAAGCCCTGCGGACACGCGAGCGGACTGACGGAGCGGCTTGAACAGTTGCATCGTGTCCCCCCCCCCGATCTACTTCGACGCAACAAGCTGGCGAGGTGAGGCCAGCAGCCGGAACGGAGGGACATACCCGATCCGGTCAGGCGGCTTTCATCCGGACGACCGAGCGTGCGATCTGATGGAACTCTTCTATCTCGAACCAATCCTCGGTATGCTCCGTTTGCACATGGTGTATAAGCGAATTGATGACGATTTCCCCTGTTTCCCCCTCTGTTACGAAATTACAGTCAATCCCCAGTTCCTTGCAGCCGATCGACAAAGACATGGCGAACCTCCACTCGGAAAGCAGGTTTTGCCCCACATACCCCATTTACGCTACGTAAGATGGACTCCGACTCTTTCCTGGTTTCGTCTGCCGGACAATTACCGGACAATAAGCGGCGATATTCGCCCCGCCTGCGCGCCTTGGAATCCGAACAACCGGCAGCGATCCGCGCATCGTTGCATCTAATGCGGAGGGAAGGGGGTGGCGACATGTGCAACACCTGTGGATGCGGGAAAAAATAACGCTATAGTGGCGCGATGGATATGAACGCGATGGGTATGAAAGGGAAACGCGCGGCCGTCCTCGTGGAGAATCTCTACCAGGACCTGGAAGTCTGGTACCCGATCCTTCGCATGCGGGAGGCGGGCGCGGAGGTCACGATCGTGGGAACCGGCGCCCGAACATATTCCTCGAAGCACGGATACGAGGTGCGGGCCGACAGGAGCGCGGAGCAGGTCGATGCGGCGGATTTCGACGCGGTGATCATCCCGGGAGGCTACGCGCCGGACCGGATGCGCCTCCACAAGCCCATGGTGGACCTGGTCCGTGAAATGGCCCGCCGGGGGAAAGTCGTCGCGGCGATCTGCCACGGAGGTTGGATGCTGGTTTCGGCGGACATCCTGCGGGGAAAGAAGGTTACCGGATACATCGCGATCAGGGACGACCTGGTGAATGCCGGCGCTACCTACCAGGACAGCGAGGTCGTACGGGACGGCAACCTGATCACATCCCGAAAGCCCGACGATCTGCCCGCCTTCTGCCGGACCATCCTCCAGGCCCTTTCCGGGGCCGAGGGGGAAGCGGACGCCCGATGACAGTACCCGCGAAGCCGTCCGCTGGACATCTATCGCCAGCAGCGGCCGATGGTGCAGAAGCAGCAGATGACGGTCCCGGCAACCCGGTAGCTCCTGCCCGGTCAGGTCCCGGTCTTCGTCGGGACCAGCGGACGGACATTCCCCTCCTGGATCCCGGCGGGTTCCGCGCCGCCCTTCATCCTTGCCCGCCCGTCGAAGACCGCCCCTTCGGAGACCCCGAGCTTCGGCGTGTGGATCTCCCCGACCATCGTGGCCTTCTCCTTCAGTTCCACCGCCTCCGCGGCCTCGATGTTCCCCTCGACGGATCCCCCGACGACCATCCCCCGGGTGCGGGTGTTCCCCCGGATCTTCCCGGTCTCCCCGACGACCACCCAGTCGGCATGGACATCCCCCTCCACGATCCCGTCGACGCGGATCGTTCCCTTCACGCTCACTTTCCCCGCGATGCGCGTGCCGTCACCGACGATCGTCTCCAGCTTCCGGGAACCTTTTCCGAACATGATCACCTCCTTGCGAGAAATCCGGCCGGGTCCGTAGGACGGCCGTTTTTCCAGATCTCGTAATGCACGTGCGGGCCCGTGGAGACCCCGGTCGAGCCGGACATCGCGATCACATCGCCCCGGGCGATTCGCTGACCGACCCGGACCAGCGCTTTCCGGTTGTGCGCATAGGCCGTGCTGAACCCGTGCCCGTGCTCGGCGACCACCACGATGCCGCTGTTCTCCGTCCACCCGGCGAAGCTCACGATCCCGTTGGCCGTAGCTTTCACCTCGCTGCCGGACGGGACGGAGATGTCCACGCCGGTGTGGAGCTTCTTCTCCTCGTGCACCGGGTGATTCCGGTATCCGTAGGGTGAGGAAAGTCTCCCGGGCACGGGCCACCCGACGGGCGTGGCGAGATGGATGTCCTTCTGTTCAGCGATGTACCCCCGGATCTCCGAGACCGACTGCATCGCCGCCTCGATCTGTTCCCTCAACACCTCCATGTCGAGGGATCCGCTGTCGCCGGAATCCGCCGACTCGAGGACGGCGGATTTCGACTTGAGGGAGAACAGCTTCCGGAAATCCTTTTCCGCCTGTTTCAGGGAAATCATCGTCCCCTTCATCTCGAGGAACTGCTCGGAGACGTGCGACAGTCTCGCCTGCATCCGGCGGTACTCCACGGTCCGGACCGACACGGAAACGACGAAGGCGGTCCCGATCAGGAACAGGCAGACCGACGCGGCGACCGCGAGCACCGGGACCCGGATGCTGACGGACCTTGTCCGGCTGTGGGGGACCAGCAGGATGGTCACGGGGGTGAGGATCCGTTTCAGGAACATCCGCGCGCGGTTCATTGCGACCTCCTTCCACCCGATGGTGTAAAGGCAATGCCGTTGGACCGGGAAGGAGCCTGCAACAGGCATTCCCGAACGTGGACCAGCTAACGAATTGATATGTCAGCGATTTTT
>JAMDCN010000090.1:0-1702 GCA_023489025.1 Deltaproteobacteria bacterium
ATATTACCGCATACGGAAAAAAACCGGTAAGATGGACCTCGTGTCCAAGCGGGTCATCATCGGCACGGCAGGCCATATCGACCACGGCAAGAGCGCTCTCGTCCGCGCGCTGACGGGAATCGATCCCGATCGTCTCAAGGAGGAGAAGGAGCGGGGAATCACGATCGAGCTGGGGTTCGCGCACCTTGCGCTCCCCTCGGGGACCCTGGCGGGGATCATCGACGTCCCCGGGCACGAGAAGTTCGTCCGGACGATGGTCGCCGGGGCGGCCGGCGTAGACATCGTGATGCTCGTGATCGCCGCGGACGAGGGGGTGATGCCCCAGACGCGGGAGCACCTGGACATCTGCCGGCTCCTCTCCATCCGGCACGGGCTGGTGGTCCTCAACAAGTGCGACAAGGCCGACCCGGAGTGGATTTCCCTGCAGGAGGAGGAGATCCGGAAATTCGTCCGGGGGACCTTCCTCCAGGAAGCGCCCATCGCGCGCGTCTCCTCGACGACCGGGGAGGGGCTGCCCGCGCTGATCGCCGCCCTCGACCGGATCGCCGCCGACGTCGCCGGCAAGGACTCCTCCCTCTTCTTCCGCCTCCCCGTCGACCGCTCCTTCACGATGAAGGGGTTCGGCACGGTGGTCACGGGCACCCTCATCGGGGGAACGGTCCGCGTGGGGGAGGAGGTCCGGATCCTCCCCCGCGGCCCGGTTGCCCGCGTCCGGGGGCTGCAGGTCCACGGAGGGCCCGCGGATTCCTCCACGGCGGGGACGCGCACCGCCGTGAACCTCCAGGGAGTGGAGAAGGAAAGCGCCCCCCGCGGATCCGTCCTGTGCGGTCCCGGGACGCTCGCACCGACCCGGACCGTGGAAGCGTTCCTCGAATACCTCCCCCTGGCCCCGCGGCCCTTGAAAAACCGCGCCCAAGTCTCCTTCCACGCGTTCACCGCCGCCTGCCGGGCAAGGGTCATTCTCTACGGGACCGCCGAGATCCCGCCGGGCGGATCCGGCTTCGCCCGGTTCCATCTCGCGGAGGAAATGGTCCTTCTGGGCGGCGACCGCTTCATCCTGCGCGGGTTCACCCCGCTTGCGAACTTCGGGTACACGATCGGGGGGGGGCGCGTCCTGCACCCCCACCCGCCTCCGCGAAAGGGGACGGGGAATTCGGTCCCCGGGACGCTCGCGCTCCTCGACGCGCCGGAGGCGGGAAAGAGGATCCTTGCGGCATTCGAAGACGCCGGATGGCACGGGATGGAGGAGAAGGACGCCGCCGCCATCGCGGGAACCGGGCCCGAGACGTCACGACGGGAGATCGCCCGGCTGCTCCGTTCCGGGGAGGTTCTCGGCATGGAGGGGGGAACCCGCTGCTGGCACCGTTCGGCGATGGAGAGCGTCGGTGAAAAAGCGATCGAGGCGCTTTCCCTGCTCCACGACCGCTCCCCCGGTCGAGAGGGGTTTCCCCGGGAAGAGATCTCCGCGCTCCTGCCCGGCGTTCCCGAGCCCGGGATCGTTGTCATGGCGCTGGCCGGAAGCCCGGCGGTCGGGAAAGCCGGCGATCTCTACTTCCTCCCCGCCCGGCGCCCCCGGGCGGTGGAACTCTCCTCCCCTCTCGCCCGCGCCATCTCGGAGAAGATCCAGCGGTCCGGGCTTTTGGCGTTGTCTAGGGCCGAGCTGGCGGAGGGCATTCGGCCCGCGGACGCCCGGGAGTCCGAC
>JAMDCN010000090.1:1712-7287 GCA_023489025.1 Deltaproteobacteria bacterium
AAACGCTGGAAGGGCTGGTGCGGGCGGGCGCGGTGCTTCGGGTGAAGGACCTTCACTTCGATCCGAAGGAAGTCGACGCCTTGAGGGAAAAGCTGGTCTCTTTCCTTGTAAAGCGGGGGGAGATCACCGTGCCGGAGTTCAAGGAGCTCTCCGGCCTCACGCGGAAGTACCTCATTCCTCTTCTCGAGCATTTCGACCTTGCCAAGGTGACGTTGCGCGTGGGGGACAAGCGGGTGCTGCGGAAAGGGAAATAGGGCCCCTCGCGCACTTCCGTTACCGGAGAGGCTGCCCGTAGAAGCGACAGAGGATGGCCCCTGCAACTCCCGACCCGAAACCGGCAAGGTTCCCGGGAAGGGAAAGGCGGGCAGGGTCGATGAGGTTCGCCAGGGGACCCGCCGGCACGAGGAAAAAGATCGTGACGAGCCACGCGCAGGCAAAGAGGTAGGCCGGAAGGGTGAGGATCCGGCCCATTCCGTACAACCGGATCGACACGTCCGGGAAGAAAACCAGATATGCGCCGAGGATACCCGCCACCGCTCCCGATGAGCTGAACGCCTGCGGGCCCCCGGTCTTCCCCCACAGGACGTGGGCGGCCCCTGCGCAGACGCCGCAGGCCAGATAAAGGAAGAAGTAGGCGGCGCTCCCCATCCGGTCCTCCACGTTGTCCCCGAGGACGAAGAGGAACAGCGATCCGACCGCAAGCGGAAGGATTCCGGACTGGAGGAACGGCGCAAGGAGCAGGGACAGCTTCGGGACGCCGGCGAAGCCGGTTCCCGGCGGCAGCCCGGGGAGACCTCCGGGCAGGGGCAGCCGGACGCCGCGGACCTGGCCGAGCAAGTAAAGGGCGGCCGCAAGGAAGATCAGGACATAGGTGACGATGGGGAGCGACCGGAGGGGCGGCGCATTGTCGGCAAGCGGCACGACCATCGGAAGAGGGACCGCCATGTTGCCCGCGGCGCCCGGGCCGGCGGGGCCGTATTCCGATTCCATCCGGCGCTTCTCTTCCCGCGCCAGGGTCTCCCCCAGGGCGGCGTACCGCGCCCCGTGCTCCCGGAGGAACCGGAACCGCGCGGCGATTTCGGCGGCGGAGGTCCGGGGGGCGAGGATCCCCTCGCAGGAAGGGCATTGGAACACCGGGAATCCGGTGAGCTGAAAATCGATCGCGGTGAACGCATTCCCGCAACGCGGGCAGGCAAGGGAAGCCGCCTCCCGCCGCATCCGGGAAAGGATCGCGCCCGGCTTCGCGGCGCCCCCCGGTATTCCCGGCGGGGCCGGCGGCGTTTCCCCTTCCGTGTCCGGGGACAACCTGCCTTCCGTCAGCTCGCGGATTTCCCCGTAGTCGAACCAGAGGGCTCCGCAGGCGGTGCAGCGGTCGATCTCCTGCTCTCCCGCGACCACCCTGCGGAACGTGGATGTCTTGCAGAAAGGACACCGCATGCGGTCCAGTATATCCGGCGGCGGGGATATACTGGAGGTGGATTATGGAAGCACGAATGGACGTTCTGCGCGTCGCCCTCGCATGGGCCGCCTTCGCCGTCTTCCACAGCCTGACGGTGTCGGAAGGGTACGAGCGCCGGGTGCGCGGCTGGATCGGGGACGAGGCGTTCGACGCGTACCACAGGCTGGTGTTCACGGCGTACTCCGTCGTTGCCTTTGCCCTGCTCCTCCTCTACCTGAGAATCATTCCCGACCGGCCTCTCTACCGCCTGGAGGGGGTCGTGCGTTACCTTTTTCACGGAATCCAGCTTGCAGGATGCGCCTTCCTGCTGTGGACTCCGTGGGACCTGAAGGAGTTCCTCGGGTTCCGGCAGTGGGAGCGGCACCGGAAAGGGAAAACGCCGCAGGCACAAAACGACCGGCTGTTCACCGGCAAGGCATACGGCGTCGTCCGGCACCCGCTCTACCTCGGGTGCTCCATGATCCTGCTTTTCCAGCCGGTACAAACGCGGAACAGCGCCCTCTCCGTGGCGATGGCCGTCCTCTACTTTTACGTGGGGACGTTCCTGGAGGAGCGCCGGCTCGTCAACAAATTCGGGGACGCCTACCGCGACTACCAGAAAAAGGTGCCGCGGATGCTGCCGTTGCGATGACAAATTCGATCGCTCAGAAGCCTCGCTGTTTTGTCTTTGGTTTCAATAACAGCCAGGCAGCCCCCTGTGCACTTTGTTTTATATCCACAACCCACCCGGCATCTCGAATAGACGCTTCAAGCTTTGCCATCTCTTCTTCATTTAAATGAGAGGCAAAAAAATGCGCCCCATTTTTTCCTTCGAGAGCAGAGCCTATCTGCTTCCTCGCTTCGGATGGGTTACGGTAAGCATCAGCAATGGAAATGGTTTGCTTTTGCAGAAGCACGGGATGAAACCATTCGGCTCTCCTTTCTCTGTATGTGGTGTAAAAGAGAAGAGCATCACTACCTAATCCGTTGACCAGCAGGGGATATTCTTGCAATACGGGGAATGACGTCATGCCTTGACTCGCCATCGCCATGGCCGTTGGGATGTCCTCCATCGGCGGATTCATCCGCGTGTATGCGCGCATGCTAAACGGGTGGATGTTGGAAATCAGCAGCACACAAACAAGAACTCCTAGAGTGTCACGAAATCGCGGTACGCTTGAGAACAGTTCGTTAATGCAAAGAACCAGAATGAGGATAAAATGGGGAATCATGAAAATATTCGCGCGGATTGCTCCAAGAGGCCACAGGTGAAGGGTATTCGCGGCAATAAGCACGAGCACGGGAGAGCATAGGTAAAATATTTCCGCCCTGGTCTTATTTTGTAAGAAACCAAAAAAAATCAAAACCGGATAACTCAGGACTGCGATAATATTGATCCATGGGAGCCAATTATTGATCCAGAAGTTCGCGGGGGTCTCATAAGCCTGGGCAAATTGGGCGGAAAGCATTTTGAATGTCCAGACCGGCCTCGATACTCCTTCGCCGCCAAAGAAATTATCCCCCCAGTAATCATAAAGTCCGGAATTGCCGGCACTATGAGCCAAGAAAAGGAAATTTACCAGAACGGTTAAAAGTGAAATTGTACAAAACGCCGCAAGAAATCGTGCCCTCCCGTATGCATGCTCCTTTCGTGCTGCCAACAGGATAGCTATCAACGCACTCGGCAAAAGGAATACTGTCGTCGGTGTCATCAGCAGCATGGCAACGACAAAGGTGAAGAATAGACAAAATTTGCCGACGTGCTCCTCATTTTGGAGCCAGTAAAACAGCACAACCCAGTAGCAACTGTGCAGAAAGGCTTCCGGTGAGTAAGGCTTCAGTTCGTGGGAGTAGGCCACAAGCAGGCTATTGAATACTCCCAGAAATCCCGCTGCGGTGGAAACGATAAAATTCCTGGTTACAAGAAAACTTGCTCCAAATAAACTGATGGGGACCAAGGCTCCGGGCAAGAGAGACGACAGTCGTAACGTCACTTCATTGACATGGAAAAAAGAAAAGAAACGGACCCATGCCACATATCCTGGCAGGGTTGCAACAGGGGCGGGAACGAAAAGGTCCTGAAGTCGGGAAGCACCCAAAATATAATTAGCCCGCCATGCTTCGTCAAGCCACAGGGGAATATTTACATAGGACATCCAGCGAAGGATGGAAGCTATCAGGATCAAGCCGGTCCCAACTGCAATGATAGAATTAATTCGTCGTTTGTCGTGCTGTTCCATGGTCGACTTGACCGATTAACGGATATAACTACGAAAACCGTTCAAACAATTCCCCCTTCTTGCCAATTGCCGCGGTCATCGCCGGTTGCTTCCGGCGATCGATACCGGCATCCTACCGAACGTGAAATTTCATGGCAAGAAATCTTGACGACCTCTGAAAAACCGGTGCGCTGATAATTCAGAGATAATAAGGCGGGAAAATTCCGGTTCTCCCCACTTCCCATGGCCTTTTCTTTTATCTCCGTTGAGGAAACCTTAAGCAGTACGAAACTGGGCCCTGGTCAGTCGCGGTTCGAATCCCTTCAGACAGTCCGTGAAAAGTTTGCACGCAGGTAGAAGAAGGCGCATCAGATCTTTCCTGCCGTAGCGGTTTCCTCGGGAGGTTTCGCCTTTCGGAACGCAGCGTACAAGAGCAGGTCGTAGGCGATTTTCATTCCCGCGCCGATCATGATAGGTATCCCCAAAGATACGCCTTGCATGAGTGCCCCGGCGAACGAAGGGGCCACCGCCCAGGCCCCCACACGTACCAGGTGGGTCACTCCCGACGCGACCGTGCGTTCCTCCGGCCGGACCACTGCCATGACGTAGGATTGGCGCGTGGGGACGTCCATCTCCACCAGCCCCTCTCGCAGCAGGAACAGGGCAGCCGCAACCGGAAAACTCTGCGCAAACGGCACCGTCAGCAGGAAAACGCTCGACGGGATATGGGTGAAGACCATCGTTTTTACCAGCCCGATCCGTTTTGCGAGCCACGCGGCACCGAGGTGGGAGAAGGCGTTGAGCGTCCTGGCCGCGAAAAACAGGACCGCCACGGTTCCTTCCGCGACGCCGAATCGCCGGTAGAAGAAATACGACAGCAGGGAGGAGACGAGGAAGCCGCCGGCCAGCGCGTCCACTGCGAAGAGTGACGAGATCCGGAAGAGGATCCTGCGGGTCCGCGGAGACACCTCCGTTTTGGTTCGTGCCGCGGGGACTTCCATGGCCGGGGACAGGTACAAGTACAGGACGGCGGTGATGAGAAGGAACACGGCGGCCAGCCCCACGGCAAGCCGGAACGAAGCGATCTCATCCACCGGGAGGACCGCCCGGAAAACGTATGGCGCACCGGCGAGGAGGCTCCCGATGGCGTGGCCGGCATCCTGGAGAACGTTGTACCACGCGAAGGCCTGCGTCCGTGTCCCGTCCGTCGCCGTCGCGGGAAGAATCGCCTGCTCCAGGACAAGCGCGGCGCCCCGGTCCCTCCCCATTCCGTTGAGCATGCCGAGGAAGGCGGCGGCGAGGATTGCGGAGAAGGTGGATGCTACGGACGCAGCCAGACCACCCATCGCTCCCAAAACCGCTATGCAGACCAGTGCCCTCTTCCGGCCGAACCGGTCTCCAATAAGCGTGACGAGGAGCGTCGCACAGGCCCCGCCGGCCAGTCCGGCGGCGATCACGTACCCGATCTGCGCAGCGTCGAACCGGAGCTTGGCGAGGTAGATCCCAAGGAGAACCCCGATCAGCCCCGTCGAGAGGGCACGCAGGAACGCCGTGAGGTAAAGGAGGAGGAGATCCCGGTCGAGACGGGCCGGCGATACACGCCCCGGATCTTCCCCCAACTTCCAATTACTCCCTGTGCCACTTCTTATGACAGCGAACAATCCTTTCACAGAACAACACGGAAATTCTTCATGGCGCCTTACAGGCATGGGATGCGCACTGATGCGTCTCGACCGTTATGTGGACAATTCCGAGATTCTTGGGAAGGAGGTCATAGTAACCGACGGTTTCCAAGGGTCGAGAGGAGACAACGGCTATTTCCGCCGCATATAATCCGGGGCCTACCGACCAAACGTGCATGTCGGAAATCCGATTGTCGCCCTCGGACTCAATCGCCCTCTGTATCCCCTCCCCCAGT
>JAMDCN010000078.1 GCA_023489025.1 Deltaproteobacteria bacterium
CGAGCGCCATCAAATCCCCACGCGCGGGGATCTACGGGGGATACATCGTCCAGAGAAAAGTCTGTCGCGGTTCCATAGCTGAGTCGAACGTCACTTCCAGGAGTCGTCATTTCAGGCCTCCTCCGCTTTGCGGAATTTCTTCTTTCCCCAAAAGAAAACGGCCCCTCGGGGCCGTCGATTTTGCTATCATCGCCGCATGGATTTTTTGAAAAACAAATACCCGCACTACGTGAAAAACTACGAGAGCTTCTTCCTCCCCCTCCAGAAACGCGATGTGCGTCTCCTCGAACTGGGGATCTACAAGGGAGACTCCCTCCGGTTCTGGAGCGAGTTTTTCCCTTCCGGAATCGTCGCCGTCCTCGACAAGGACTCAGTGGACATCACACCAACGAATCCCCGGATTAAGACCTACCAGGGCCGCCAGGAGGACATCGTTCTCCTGGATCGAATCGCCGCCGAGGTTGCCCCGGACGGGTTCGACGTGATCATCGACGACTGCGCCCACATTGGAGAATTGTGCCGTGCCAGCTTTCGGCACCTGTTCACGAACCACCTGAAGCCCGGCGGGTACTACGTGATCGAGGACTGGGGCACCGGCTACTGGGGCTCGTGGGTTGACGGTGTACCGTACAGGCCCCGCGAAAATCCAGGCGATGGCGCGTTCCTTCGTCGCGTCAACGCCGTTCTCACGCAAGTTGGAATCGTCCGCCTCAAGGCCCTCCTAAGCCGGCGGCGGTTTGGCAATCACAATTTCGGGATGGCCGGTTTCGTGAAGGAGCTCGTCGACGAATGCGCCCTCGCCGATATCACCCATCCCGATTACGGATCGCCCCCCATGCGCTCTTCCCGAATCCGAGAGTTGAGAATCTCGCTCGGCCACGTGTTCGTCGTTAAGGCTTAAAGTACCCCCGTCCACGCCATGCCGGTGCCGGTGATCGATACCTCGTACGTGTCTGCGGCCATCAGAAGCTTGATATTCTTCCCGGCATCGTCCCAGGAGTAGGTCCGTGCAGCGGCAGCGCCGACGTCGTTGGAGGAAACCGCCACGATACTCGATGCTCCTCCCCGCGCGGAGACGAGCAGGATCAGGTCCGTGAACCCGATCCCGCCGCCCTTCCACCCCCTCACGAGGAAATACCCGCTCTCGTTGGCGATCCCATCGCCGGAGAGATCGACCGCAAGGATCGTCGTGGCCACGCCGGCCACGTTGACGGGCACTCCGTAATAGCGCTTCACCGCCGGCTGGATGAAAAGTTCGGACGAAAACAGCAAATTCCCCATCGCCGCGGTCGAGTAGAAATCCGATCGAACCAGTTCTCGGCTAAGGACGGTGACCCAGCTGAAAGCTCCGAGATTCCCGTAGTATTTCGTCCCGCTTGTGACCGTCGGAAGCGCGTCGTGAATGCCGCCGAGAATGAGATCGCTGACGCCGGTCGACCGCAGCAAGTGACACCGGTTGCCGCCTCCGACGTCGACCGTGTATTCGGTCAGATCAAGGACTCCGATGATATTCCGGGCGGCGCCAAGGACGAACGGTGCGACAGCGTCCCCGCCGGTCGTGCGGGTGTGTTTTTCGAGACTGAAAAAATCGATTTCAAGCGATTGCGCGTTGGTGTCGGAGATGACCGATCCGTCCGAATCGGGGTCCCCATAGTCCATGCTGCAGTTGGATAGCTTCTTGCCGGTAACGTTGTTGATCCACCAGCCCTTGTGGGTGCCGGCCACTCCGCCGCCCACATGACAGTTGCTCCACTTGAGGGTCGTGGAATTCGAGATCGAGTCGAAATAGAAGGCATAGTTGGTGAGGCCCGAGGTGACGACGTGGTCGAAGTGCACCTGCCAGAGATACTTGTCGTACCCGGCGCCATAGGTGGAGAGAACCTCGAACGCTCGGTATCCGTTCCAGACGACGATGTTGTGGATTCGGCACTGGTTGAGGGACTTGATCCGGAACGCGATCGCGTTCGCGTTGATCGCACCGGCGCTGACGTAGTTGATCGAAAGGTCTCCTGCGTGCCCATGTCTCAGATCCAGGTCGAACACGGGATGGCTGGAGTCGGGAAAAATCTTCGTGCGCTCCGGACCATCGCCATAAAACGGGACGCCAAGCGTATCGATCGGTCCGCCGCTCACGTCGATATTGTAGGCATCCCCCGGAATGTAGACAGACCTTCCACCGGATCCTGCCGCCGCGGCCGCCGTGAACGCCGCCTGGATCGCGGTGTAATTCTCCGCGGCAGTCTTGCTCCCGCCCGCACCGAACCAGTCCACCCGAAAGATATCGATCGGCAACCACCGATCGCCGTCGTCCATCCACAGACCCCGTTGGCCGTCCGTTTTCCCCCGAAGCCTCCCCGCCGTCCCGGCAACCGGGAAACCGGCATCGGCGGAGACCGGCACGACGTCGTCGAGCACGCCCACGATGTCCGAAAGCGATCCATTGACAAACTCCAGACCCGTCCCCGCGGGGTTCGTTCGCAAGAACTTCGAAGCGGAGAGGGCCGGAAACGGAATCGGCCCGGGCAGGGCATGTCCGAGCGGCAACTGCAGCGCCCGGTTCTTGATCTGTTGGAGGAGAATCGTGGCCTTGTCGACCATCTGCTCGAGCGATTCTTCGTAGAACTGCTCCCCGGTGTTGAGATCCGTTGCCTGCGTGACCGGCGTGTCTCCCTCGATAATGATCGCCGCGTTGAGCGCGGGGATGAACCCGGCGGCGAAGACTACGTTCCCGGTGCCGGGGAGCGTTCCAGTCACGGTGTAGTGGACGCCCAGCGCCTGCAGGGATCCTGCCACGTAGACCTTCAGATCGGACGAGGCGAAGACCTCGAAGTCGAACGGATAGGTGGCAAGCACCCCGTTCCCGACGTAGTCTTTGCGGGTATGCGTGGCGGAAATCGTCATGGCCCTCTCCTATCGGGTGATGTTCTGCAGTTCCGCGCTCGTAAAGGCGCGGTTCCAAATTCGGAGATCTCGGAGGTGACCGAAGATCTCACGACCGCCGGCGGTGTTGGATCCCAGGACCGGGTTGTCGTCGAACGCCATGTCGCCCGCGAAGGCTTCCGCGACGACAGCGCCTCCATCCGTGACGCCCTTGAGCTGCGCACTCCATGCGATCGCGATCCGGTGGGTCGCGTTCCCGGCCGAGATGACGTTCAGCATTTTCCCGGCGCCGTCGTTGACGGTCAGCGTGGGGCCGAAGGGTTGGATGTACGTCTGGCCGGCGCCGGCGTCTGCGGCATTCCCGAGGATCCGCTCGTACTGAAGGCCGCCGTTGAAATCGATCCCCATCGCGAGCGTCCCCACGGCTCCATCAAGAATTCCCGCCTTCGGAAACGTCAGCTTGTCGCCGTTCCTTGTGGCGGTCCCCGCCGTAGTAGGAACCGGAGAGGAACAGAAAATTCCAGCCTCCAGTTGCGGAGGGGCAACCAGGTGCACGGTCTTGTTCGCTTTGACCGTGAGCCCCGAATTTCTGGCAGCGTTCGCTCCGGTGAAGTTCTCCGATGACACCCGGTAGATCCCGTTCCCGATCAGGGTGTATGCGGAGGCGGCGTTCGCGTTGTCGCAGTAGATGTTGCAGTCCGCTGCGATAACGGCGGAGCCGTCCGCTTTGCGGACATAGAAGGCCAGCGAGTACGCCGCTGCAGGGATTGTGATGGAGCGGACGAACTGCCGATCGGAGGCATCCGCTACCAGCGCCCATCGCTTCCCTCCGTACCCGTTCGCGTCATCATCGAAGGTCGCCGTGATCCCGACCTTCGTCCACTGCGCGAGGAGATCCTGCGAGGTGTCGGTCAGGAGCATCGAATTGACCCGCGGCCCCTCGATCAACGCCCCCTTCGGTTCGATCCGGAGGACGTTGTTCCCGACAGAGACGAACTTCGTCCCATCGAAGCGCAGAGCGGCCGTCGCGCGGGTCATGGACAGGGGGCCTGCTCCCCGGTAGATCGCCAGCGGGTTCACGGGATCGCACAGCGGCGCCCAGAACGTCAGATCGTCGTGGAGCCACCAGGGCTGCGGGTACAGCGCTCGGCGCTTCATGGGGCTACCAAGCCACCTGGATCTCGGTCGCCTGGGCGGTCTTGAGCGTCAGACCTTCCTTGACGTCGAACCGCGGGATCGTCATCCCGGGGAACGGCGCCGCGATCGTCAGGAAGGCCGTCCCGGTCGCGTCGTTCGCCGCGTCGTACAGGTCGATCTGCCCCATCGTCCCGCCCGCGATGAAGATGGACTCGATCACGCAGGCCCGCGGGACTACGTCGAACGTGTCTGCAGTGTGATAATTTTTCCGTGCCATGAGAGAATCCTCCTTTTCCGTCTGGAAATGAAAAAGCCCCTCGAGGGGGTCTGTACGGTGCTACCTATCCGCCGGATTCCCGACGGTTCGTAAACTATTGCCCGATGTGCAGCCCTTTGAGCAGAGCATCAGAGGTGGGCTTGGGCGGTTTATCGCCCACCTGTCCCGTCTCTCCGAACTGCTCCTTGGCCTTCTCCTTGGCCTCCCGAACTTTCGTGAGACGATCGCTGTTCTCCGCCATCCACGCCTGCGCGATCGTGCGGTACTGGTAGATCACCTTCTTGATGAACGTCTGCTTGGTCCCCATCGGGGCGCTCGGATCCTCCGGCATCGACTTGTACTCCGGCGTCTTCATCGCCGCCTGGAGGTAGTCATAGGCTCCGACGTGTCCGTACTCCGTGTCGTCCTTGTAGCCGTTCCCTGCGAGCTTCACCAGGAGCGTGTATTCCTTCGGCTTGAGCTCCACGCCGTGCCAGGGAGAGTCCTTCTCCCCCACACCGAACATCCCTCCGCCCCCGGGGGGCTTCCCCATGACGAACCGCGAGGGCATCGAGACCGCCATCCCGAGCCGGTTCATCTCGTCGAGCACGGGGTCCTTCTTGGCCTCGGAGACCTTCATCGGGGAGGCAATGTCAGGGCCCAGGCGTCCCGGGCGCAGTTGCTCGCGGCCGAACAGGTCAAGCCGCGCCTCGAGCTTGTCGGAGAGCCCCGGGATCCGGGCCATGAGGGCGTCAACCGAGTCCCGCACCTCCCGGAACTTGGGATCGACGTACGCCTGCGTCCCTTGTGCCACGATGGCCGGAACAGCCGATCCGGACAACTGGGTGATGACCCGCCCGCCATGCCGGTCCGGGTCGTTGATCGCCTCCATCCACGATCCGACCCCCGCCAAGTAGGATTTCATCGAGAAGACCTGATAGCCGGCCAGCGCGGAGGCCACGGCCACATCCTCGATGTCCTTTTCGTCTACCTCGCCCTGGTTGAACTCGTTGATCAGCGCGATGTCCGCGGCGATCCCCATGAGGGTCCCTACAGGCTCCAAGCGGGACATGTCGTAATACTTGCCTCCGATGTCCAGGGAGTACGGCTGCCAGCCGTCATTGGTCCAAAGCTGCCGCTGTGAACGGTTCTTCGGCCCGGATCCGGTCATGTACCCCGCCTGGGCGAGCACGGCCGCCGCACCCATGATCAAGCTACCGTTTACGAGCTTCGCCACGGCAAGTTGTCCCGTGGCTCCTCCCCGGGCGATGTCGGCGCGCACGTTCGAAGAAAGAAGACCCAGGGGCGTCCGCTCCCCGACGAACTTCATGATGTTCGTGGGCGTCCGGAAGAAGGGCAGGAACACCTTGATCATCGGATGCGAGTTCAGGAACCGCTGCGCGGCCTGCCCTGTAGCCCCCAGTTCCTTCGTGAAGGTCGCGTAGTCGGCGAACTCGGAGGCGGAGAGGACCATTTCTTCCGTCGGGGCATCGACGAGTTCCGCAACGCGATCGCCGAACGCCTTCCCTTTGAGTCCCTCCGTGGATGCCTTTCGGTACGCCTGCGCATGGAGTTCCATCCGCTGCGCCATGCCCTTGAAAATGGCGTCTTCCGCGCCAAGGAACACGCCCGGAAGCCGGATCATGTTCCCGAGGAAGTCCACACCCACCCCCAGGGGGCCGGAGAGCCCAAGGTTCTCCGCGGTGATCGCCTTCTTCATAGGTTGCTGGTTCTTCGTGAGGAGGTATTCGTACTTGTCGCTGGCGAACTGGCTCTCGCCGGCCCGGATCGTCTTCGCCGCCAGGCGGAGGCCGTCCACGACCCCCAAGACCGAGCCGTGGAGCATCGCTCCAGCCTCGCCCATGGCGACCCCGGGCTCCCTCCCCCACGCCGGGAGGAAGGACGCCATCTGCCGCTCCTCGATCAGGACGGCGGCCACGGCCAGGTTGCCGGTCATGTTCGCGGCGTGCGTCTGGGGTCCCGACAGGAGCCCGTTGATCCACGCCTCGAGGAACATCTGGGGCTTTGTCGCCCGCTGCAGAGAGCGCGCGAAAACCGCGAGCTGCTCGGGACTCTCCATCCCGAGGATCGCCTGGTTGATCGTGGCGTCGTCGACGCCCTTCTTCTTCAGCCGCGCGAGGTTCTCCGCGAACTTCGACAGCCCGGCTGCCTGGTAATCCCCGACCTCCGTCATGATCCGGTGAGACCCGAGACCCCGCGCGATCGCGGCGGTGGTCGACTCCTTCTTCTCCTGGATCCGGGCGGCCAGGGCGAGAGCCGCGTCCCGGGTGCCGATGGCCTCCGTGTCCCCTTCGGCCACCTTCTTGGCCTGGTCGAGGACGAACTGGCCCACCGCTCCGTGGAGCAGCCGGGCCCGGGTGATATCCACATCCGTCATCGGCACATTGTCCGGGTGCCGGAGCAGCTCCGGGACGGTCATCGGGTTCGCCTTTGCCTCCGCATACACCGACTCCAGCGTGTGGGGAGCGCCGATCGACTCCTCGATCCGCTTCCCGTAGAGCGCGTCGATGCCGGCCATGACCTGCTTGACCGTGTCGGGGATCTCCAGCCGGTCGTAATTGATCCGCCCGGGCTTCCCCTCGATGTCCAGAGACCCGCTGCTGATGGCGGATTCGAGCTTTCCCCACTCGGCGGGCTTTACGTCGGGCTTTCCAGGGATTTCCAGCGACCCTCGCTCGCTCACGAGCTGCTCGGGGAGGCGCGCGCGAAGGTTTTCCATGTACCTGGTGAGACCTTCCTTGATCCCGAGAGCGTCCACCGATCCCTTGACCAGTTTCCCCTCCTTCACCCCCGCGTGTATCGCCTTCCCGACGCCCATCATAGCCGCCAGCCCGGCCGCCTTCGCCAAGAGCGGATCTCCCGTCTTCTCCTGCACGTAATCCTCTGCCGTCTGCGCCGCCCAGGTGAACGGAATGAACGGGATCCCCAGCGCCGCCTCCCACTTCTGGGAGTCTTCCGTCGGGGCTCCGGCGGCAGCTGTCTTTACG
>JAMDCN010000146.1 GCA_023489025.1 Deltaproteobacteria bacterium
CCTGACCGGGAAGGTCACCCGGCGCGTGAGCGACTGGCTGGTCGATCACATCGGCAAGGTGGACAAGGCGCTCGGAGCATTCCTCCGGGAGACCCAGGAAACGATCCGGAAGCGCCGCGGAGGGAAGGAGTGATCGCCGGTCGGCCCGCGCGCCGAGCCGTTCCCGTCTTGTTGCCATGGCTTCCGAAAATTCCGGGCGTTTGACGGTTGTCGTCCTTCAGGCCGACCATGCCGCCGGCCGGATCGCGACGTGCGCCTGTTGCGGCGTCCGGTTCCGCGAGCGGTCCGTGCGGCTCTGCCTGTCGGACCCCTCGGGGATCTCCGGCGTGATCTGCCCCGAATGCATCCTCCAGGGGCCGAGGGGCGCGGCGCGGAGGATGCGGGTCCTTCTCGCGAGGCGCCTGGCCTGCTCCCCCGTCCTGGCGGGGAGCCCTGAACAGCGGGATCTTGAGACCTGGCAGCGGTGGATGTCCCGGAAAGTCGAGGCCCTGGAAAGCGCAGGATCGTTCCCGATGTCGGCGCGCCTGGCGGCGGTGCGGGAGATGCGGGAAACCCGGTGACGGCTTCACCCGCTGACGCGCTCGTCGAACTCGCGCTTTTCCTCCCTGTTCGGTCGGCGCGGGCTCGCGTTCAAATCCCCGTTGGCGGCAATGGGAAAAGAGTGGTGCCGAAGCGGGGATTTGAACCCCGACGAGCTTGCGCTCACTAGACCCTGAATCTAGCGCGTCTGCCAGTTCCGCCACTTCGGCACGTCCGGCGGGAATTCCGATTATAGCAAAGCGCGTCGTCCAGGCAACACCGAAAGTGCGCCCGGCGCGTGCGTCGGGTCGCTTTGGCCGGTCGCAAGGGATAGGATGAATGAGTGCACCGAAGCGGCGGGCGCAGGGATCGGCTCACGGGGAACGTTTCGGAAAATGAAAGGCAGGAATGGATTGAAAGAAACGCGACTGGTGATCGAAGCGCATCGCCGCGGGAATCGGGGGGGGGCGTGAGGGACAGGCAATACTGGGGGAGCTGGCTCCGGAAGAACGCCGAGCGGGTCCGGCCCGAGATCGCTTCCGTGCGCGACTGGTACAAGGCCGCGGGCGTGACGAAGGAGGAACGGCGGATCTTCCGCGCGGCGCTCAAGAGCGCCGGCGAAAAGGAGGAGCCGCGCAAGGCCGGGAAATTCAAGCGGCGCCGAGAGCCGGCAGAGGGGGCTGGGGTCCCGCACGGCGCGCCGAAGGGGGCGGTCTCGCGGGGAACCGGGGGGCCGGTTGTCGAAGGACGGCTCCGGTTCACGCGCGACGGCCGGCCGCTCGTCATCCCGGATTCCGAAGAGGGGCCGGTCGTCCGGGTCCCCGGGCATGCCCTCGGCGGGGCGTGGCCCAAGGACCGCGTCGTCGTTCGCCTCGAGAGGCGGCGCGGCGGCGCGCCGGCCTATGGCAGGATCGTGCGCGTCGTGGAGCGCGGGATCCGGACCTTTGTCGGGCGATTTGTGGCGGCCGGGGACGGACATTATGTCCGCTTTCGAGACCGCGAGGCCGACCTGCGCCTGCCGGCGGAGCTCGCGGACGGCGTGAAACCCGAGCCGGGCGACCTCGTCGAGGCGGAGGTCTCCGGCTACCCCGGCCGGGACGAGGAAGGGCGTGTGCGGATCGTCGACGTTCTCGGGAAGGATTACACGATGGAGACGATCGCACGGGCGGTGACCGCCGCGCGCGACATCCCCGTGGAGTTCTCCGCCGCGGCAAAAGCGGAGGCCGCCGCGATCCCGAAGACGGTGCGTTGCGACGGGAAGGACGGCGGGGGGGAATCGGCGGGTCCCTTGCGCCGCGTGGATCAGCGGCACTTGCCGTTCGTCACGATCGACGGGGAGGACGCCCGCGACTTCGACGACGCGGTCTGCCTCGTCGAGGAGGGGGAACGGGTGCGCCTGCTCGTCGCCATCGCGGACGTCTCCCATTACGTGCCGGTCGGCTCGGCGATCGACCGCGACGCCTATCTGCGCGGGACGAGCGTCTATTTCCCGGACCGGGCCGTCCCGATGCTTCCACCCGAGCTCTCGGAAGGGGTGTGCAGCCTCAAGCCCGGCGTCAACCGGCTGGCGATGACGGTGGACATCCCCATCAGCCCGCAGGGGAGGACGGGGCCGCCGTCGTTCCACCCGTCCGTGATCCGGAGCCGGGCCCGGCTGACCTACGACGAGGTGCACGAGATCCTCGCCGGCGAGGGGGGGAGGGAACCGAAGGGGCGGATCACGACGGCCGTCGTCGCGATGCTGAAGAAGATGGAAGCGCTGGCCGGCCGGCTGGCGCTGGCCCGCGCCGACCGGGGCTCCCTCGATTTCGATCTCCCCGAGGCGAAGATCGTCGTGTCCGCCGGGATGCCGGTCAGGGTCGAGGCCGACCCCCGGTTCGAGTCGCACCGGCTCATCGAGGAGTTCATGCTCCTGGCCAACACGGCCGTGGCGGAGTTCCTCGCGGGGCGCGACTTCCCCTTCCTTTTCCGGATCCACGAGCCGCCGGCGCCGGACCGGCTGGAGGAGTTCGAGGATGCTGCGGCGCGGCTGCTGCGGCGGACGCATGTCACGGACCGGCGCGACGTGGCTTCCCGGCTTCAGGCATGGGCGGCCGCCGCCCGGGGAGGGAAGTACGAGAAGCACATCAACATGCTGCTGCTGCGCAGCCTGATGCTGGCGCGCTACGGGCCGGAGGAGAAGGGGCACTTCGGGCTGGCGCTGTCCCGCTACACCCACTTCACGTCGCCGATCCGGCGCTACCCCGACCTGATCGTCCACCGGGTCCTCAAGGCGGCACTTGGGGACGCGGGTTCCGGGCCATACCTGCGGATGCTCTCCGACACGGGCGCCGAGATCGGGTCGCACCTGAGCGGGCGGGAACGGGCCGCCATGGAGGCCGAGCGCGACGTCGAACAGCGTGCCAAGGCGCTCCTGATGTCGGCCCGGATCGGGGAGGCCTTCGAAGGGGTCATCTCCTCCGTCATCAAGGCCGGGCTCTTCGTCGAGCTGGCCGATCAATACGTCGAGGGGTTCGTGCATTCCTCGACCCTCCGGGACGACGTCTACCGGTTCTCGGAGGACCGCGCGGAATGGTACGGGGTCCTCAGGAAACGGCGGCTGTCGCTCGGCGACCGGGTCCTCGTGCGGGTCCGCAGGGCCGACGTGGAGCGGGGGGAGATCGATTTCCTTTTCATTGAAAAGGTCCCGGAATCCCCCTAAAATAGGACCCAATCGGAGGAGGCATGGTCCGGAAGATCCTGCTGGCGGAAGACAGCCCGACCATCCAGAAGGTTTTCGAACTGTCGCTGGCGAAGTCGGACGTCGCGCTGACGATGATCGACAACGGCGAGGACGCCGTCCGCCTGGCGGCCGAGATCGCGCCCGACCTCGTCGTGGCCGATGTCTCCCTTCCCGTGAAGGACGGGTTCGAGGTCGCGGCGGAGCTTCGCCGGTCGGAGAAGACGAAAGGGTGCCCGGTCCTTGTCCTCGCCGGCTCCCTGGCGCCGTTCGACGAGGACCGGTTCAAGGGGTCGGGCGCCGACGGCGTGCTGTTCAAACCGTTCGAGTCCCGGGAATTGGTGAACAAGGTCGAGGAGATGTTCCGGAGCCGCGAAGAGGCGGCGCCGGCCGGGAAGGAAGAGGCCGCGGCGGCGGGGCCGGAGCCGTGGGATTTCAGCGACGTCCTGGAGGAGGTCGAAGCCGAGACGGCCGGGAAATCGGTTCCTGCGGCCGCTTCACGGGCCGAAGATCCGTTCGGAGGGGCCGGGGGCGCTCTTGGGAGGGAGAAGCAGGCCGCCTCCCTGGGCGAGTTCGACGTGTCGCTGGAGGATCTCGAAGAGCCGCCAAGGGCGGCGGAGCCGGCGGCACCGCCGGAACCCCTCATGCCGGAGGAATCCCCGCCCGTCACGGCGGCGCACATCGAGGAGTCTCCCGTCCTCGATGCCCCGCCGGCAATCACCGACCTGTCGCCTGCGCTCGAAGAGGTCGAGGAACTCGAGGAGATCGAGGAACTGGAGGAGGTCGACATGCTGGATCAAGCGGCTGCCCAAGCCGCTCCGACGGCGCCGGAGACCCCGGAGCCGCCCCCCGTTCCGCCCGAGGCGCCGCCTCTCGCCCCGACTCCGCCCCAGGCCGCCGCGGTCGCGGAGATCCCCCTCCCGTCCCTTCCCGACGCCCTGCGGGAGCAGTTTTCCGCCCGCGCGACGGAGATCTACGAGAAGGTCGTCGCGGAAACGGTCGAAAAGGTCCTGTGGGAGTGGATGGACCGCCTCTCCCAGGAGTTCTCGGCGAAGATCCGGGAATCGGTCGAGGCCGTCGCATGGGAGGTGATCCCCGCGACCGCCGAGACGCTCATCCGGGAGGAGATCGCCCGGATCCGCGCCCAGTTCGAGAAGAATCCTCCTTCAAGCCGGTGACGCGTCGCACGCCGGGATGCTTCGGGGCGGAAGGTCTTTCCCGCCCCGGCCGGTGAATCCCTCATTGGAGCCGCTCACGGATGGGATCCCAGGATAAGGACAAGGCGTACGACCCCAAGGGGATCGAGCCGCGCCTGTATGCCGCCTGGCTGGAAAAGAACCTTTTCCGCGCCGACCCGCGCCGGCCCGGCGTGCCGTACTGCATCGTCATCCCGCCGCCCAACGTCACGGGTTCCCTCCACATGGGGCACGCGCTGAACGTGACGCTCCAGGATGTCCTCATCCGGTACCACCGGATGCTCGGGGACAACGTCCTTTGGGTCCCCGGCACCGACCACGCCGGGATCGCCACGCAGAACGTCGTGGAGCGGCTCCTGGCGAACGAGGGGGCCGACCGGCAGACGCTCGGGCGCGGGGAGTTCGTGGAGCGCGTCTGGAGGTGGAAGGAGGAGAGCGGGGGGACGATCCTGCGGCAGCTCAAGCGCCTGGGCGCCGCCTGCGACTGGAGCCGCGAGCGGTTCACGATGGACGAGGGGCTCTCTCGCGCCGTCCGCGAGGCGTTCGTCCGGCTCTACCGGAAGGGGCTTATCTACCGCGGCCGCTACATCATCAACTGGTGCCCCCGCTGCCGCACGGCGCTCTCCGACCTCGAGGTCTCCTACGAGGAGACGAAGGGGACTCTCTATTACATCCGGTACCCCGAGCTCTCGGGGCGCCGCGGGGTCGTCGTGGCGACGACACGGCCCGAAACGATGTTGGGCGACACGGCCGTCGCGGTCAACCCGGCGGACGCGCGGTACGCCGGCCGGCTCGGAATGACGCTGCGCCTCCCCCTCGTGGGCCGGCCGATCCCGCTCATCGCCGACCCGATGGTGGACAAGGAGTTCGGGACCGGCGCCGTCAAGATCACGCCGTCCCACGACGCCAACGACTTCGAGGTGGCCGGGCGGCACGAGCTCCCGGCCGTCCGGGTGATCGACGAATCGGGGATGATGACGGCCGAGGCCGGGGCGTTCGCGGGGATGGACCGGTTCGCCTGCCGCAAGGCCGTCGTGGAGAAACTCGGCGCCCAGGGGCTGCTGGAAAAGGAGGAGCCGTACCTCCACAACGTCGGGCGGTGCTACCGGTGCCGCACCGTCGTCGAGCCGGCCGAGAGCATCCAATGGTTCGTCCGGACGAAGCCGCTCGCGGAGCCGGCGATGAGGGCGGTTCGCGAGGGAGAAACGCGGATCATCCCGCCCCAGTGGGAGAAGACCTACTTCGAGTGGATGGAGAACATCCGCGACTGGTGCATCTCCCGCCAGATCTGGTGGGGGCACCGGATCCCGGCGTATCACTGCCCGGCGTGCGGGCTCACGATGGTCGAGTCGTCGGCCCCTTCCCGGTGCGCCTCCTGCGGCGCCTCCGACATCCGGCAGGAAACCGACGTCCTCGACACCTGGTTCTCGTCGGCCCTGTGGCCGTTCTCGACCCTCGGCTGGCCCGATGCGACGGAAGACATGGCCCGCTACTACCCGACCGCGGCGCTCGTCACGGGGTTCGACATCCTCTTCTTCTGGGTCGCCCGGATGATGATGATGGGGATCGCCTTCACCGGAAAGGCGCCGTTCCGCGACGTCGTCATCCACGCCCTCGTGCGCGACGCGGAAGGGCAGAAGATGAGCAAGACGCGCGGCAACGTCATCGACCCGCTCGAGGTGATGGATCGCTACGGGACCGACGCCTTCCGGTTCACCCTCGTCGCCCTGGCGGCCCAGGGGCGCGACATCCGGATGTCCGACGACCGGATCGAGGGGTACCGCAACTTCATGAACAAGATCTTCCAGGCGGGCCGGTTCGTCCGGATGCACGTCGACGAGCGGACCCCCCGGGAGCTGCCGGAGGAGCTGCCGGTCATCGACCGGTGGATCCTCTCGCGTCTCCAGCGGGCCATCGACGAGGTCCGGCGGGGGCTGGACGAATACCGTTTCAACGACGCCGGGTCGTCCTTCTACCAGTTCGTCTGGCACGAGTTCTGCGACTGGTACGTCGAGATGATCAAGCCGTCGCTCGCCCCCGAGGCCGACCCCGACGCGCGGACGCGGCAGCGGGCCGCGCTCCTCTCGGTCTTCGAGACGATCCTGGCCCTGGGGCATCCGTTCATCCCGTTCATCACGGAGGAGATCTGGACGTCTCTCCCGGGGACGCGGGAGAACCTCCTGCTCGTCCCGTACCCGCAGGCGGACGCCGGGAGGGCGGACGTCGACGTCGAGGACGACATGGGGCACCTCATGGAGGTGATCCGCGCGGTCCGGAATATCCGGAGCGAGCTGAACGTGCCGCCGGCCCGCAAGGTCGAGGTCCGGCTGAAGGGGAAGGAGGAGGACCTCGCCTTCCTGCGCGACCACGAGGAGATCCTCCGGCGGCTCGCGCGGGCGGCGAAGGTGTCTTACATGGAGCCGGAGTACATCCCCGTCCAGGACGCCACGGCGGTGGTCAACGACATCGAGGTCTGCCTGCCGCTCGCCGGGCTCATCGACTTCCGCCAGGAGGCGGCGCGGCTGCGGAAGGAGATCGAGAAGGCGCGCGCCGAGCTCGCGGCGGTGACGGCGAAGCTCGGGAACGAGAAGTTCGTGGCGAACGCCTCCTCCGACATCGTCGAGGCCCACAGGACCCGGGAAGCCGACCTCGGCGAGAAGCTCGAAAAGCTCTCGAAGAACCTCGACCTGGTGACCCGGTACCTCACGTGATCCGGCGCCTGGACTACGCGGACCTCGTCCGGGACGCGCTGCGCGAGGACGCCCCGTACGGCGATCCGTTCGGGTCCTCGTTCCCGCAGAGGCGGAATGGCGTTTTCATCGCGGGGGAGGCGGGCGTCATCTGCGGCGGGCCCGTCGCCGTCGAGGTGTTCCTCCAGGTTGATCCGGAGGCCGCCGTCTCGTTCGTGGCGGAGGGGCGGCGCGTGGCGAACGGCGAGCGGGTGGGGGAGGCCGAAGGGGCGGCCGCCGCGCTCCTGCGCGGGGAGCGGGTGGCGCTCAACTTCCTCCAGCGCCTCTCCGGGATCGCCACTCTGACGGCGCGGTTCGTGGACCTCGTCGCCCCGTACGGGACGAAGGTCCTCGACACCCGCAAGACGACACCGCTGCTCCGGGTCCTGGAAAAATACGCCGTCCGCGTCGGCGGGGGGGCGAACCACCGCTTCTCGCTCTCCGACGGAGTCCTCGTCAAGGAGAATGCCATCCGGGCCGCGGGTGGGATTGCGAAAGCGGTCGCCGCCGCGCGGGCGAGCGTCCCCCACCTGGCGCGGGTCGAGGTCGAGGTGGAGACGCTGGAGGAGGCGGAGGACGCGGTCGCGGCGGGGGCCGACGCCCTGCTCCTCGACAACATGCCCCCGGTGCGGGTTGCCGAGGCGGTCCGGCGGTACGCGGGATCCGTCTTCCTCGAAGCGTCGGGCGGCATCCGCCTCGACAACGTCATGGAATATGCGCGGGCCGGCGTGGCGGCCGTCTCGATCGGCGCACTGACCCACTCGGCGCCGGCCCTCGACATCGCGTTCGAGCTCCTCTGATGCGGCGGGCCGCGGGTCCCCTCGCGTTCTTTCTGCTGGTCACCCCCTGGTTCTCCGGGTCGTCCTTCGCGGGCCCGGCCCCCGACGGCTACCGGCTGGTCGAGGCGACGGCGGCGTCCGTGAACGGAGAGGTGATCTTCCTCACCGACCTGACCCGCGAGGCCTGCCTCTACCGGTGCGGCGCTTATGCCGGGGAGACCCCCAAGGATCTCTCGATGACGGCCGTCCGGGACCGGCTGATCGCGGACACCCTGGTGCTTCAGGAGCAGAAAAAGCTGGGGCTGGGCGAGCTCGACAACGCCGCGCTCGCTGCGGCGCTCGCCGCGGGGGAACGGCGGATGGCCGGCTGCGCCTCGCCGTGCGCGAAGACGGTCGCCGAGAAGGAGCTCCAGGCCTTCGATGCGAAGCGGATGCTGGTGAAGGAGTTCCTCGCCAGGCGGGTCGTCGTCTTCGTCGAGGTCGGCGAGGGGGAGGTCGAGCAGGAGGTTCGGTCCCGGAGGTCGCGGGCGGGCGTCAAGCCGGAGGACGTGACGCCGGAGAAGGTGCGGGCGGAACTCCTCGAGGAGCGGACGGACCGGGGGATCCGAAACTGGTTCGACCGCGCCGCATCGAAGGCGAGAATCATCCTCTCGCCCCTGGAGAAGCCATGAGCGAAGGAACATACGCCCTCACCGTCCGGTCCTCCTTCGCGGCGGCTCACCGCCTCCGGGAATACGAGGGAAACTGCGAGCGGCTCCACGGCCACAACTGGCTGGTCGAGGTGACCGTCGAGTCCCGGGAACTCGGCCCTCTCGGGATGGCGGTCGATTTCCGGGCGATCAAGGCGGCGCTCCACGAGGTCCTGGCAAGGCTGGACCACGGCTATCTCAACGACGTTCCCCCCTTCGACGCGCAAAATCCGACGTCGGAGAACATCGCGCGCTTCATCTCCGAAGAGATGGAGAAGCGGATCCCTCCCCCGCCCCGCGTGTCCCGCGTGACCGTGTGGGAATCCGAGGACGCCCGCGCAGAATACTCCCGCCGGGCCTGAAGTTCCAGCTACGACTTCAAGGATTCGTTGAGCTTCGCGAGGAGCGCCTCCACGTCGATCCCGTGGACCTTCGCGCCGTGCTCGAGGTCCTCGAACTCGGAGAGCTGGCAGCCGGCGCAGTCGATGCCGAACCGCTCGAACACGGGGACCGTCTGCGGATATTTCCGCAGGATGTCCTCGATCTTCATGGTTTTGTCGATCATGGCGGCTCTCCGGATGGGGTCGCTCTGATTTTATCACGGAACGGGGGCCGGTCCGATTTCGAGGAAACGAAGGGGGGGAACGGCCGGGATCTTCCCGATCCGATGCGCGAGCCGGAAGAAATGGCGCAAGCCCTCCGCCTCTTCGTCGAGGTCGTAGGAGAGGTTCCGCCAGTACTCCGCGCGCCAGGCGGCGGGGATCCAGGCCGGCCCGATGGCCTCGTGGGCGTTCCCGCGGACGAGGTCGCGGGCGGCCTTCTTGGCGGCCAGCAGCATCCCGCCGAACCGGCGCAGCACCTCGCCTTTCGCGCCGAGCGCGGCGCGGGAGACGATCCAGAGGGCGAAGACGAACGGCAGCCCCGTCTCCTTCCGCCACCAGGCGCCGAGGTCCGTCGCATGGGAGGCGGTCCCGTCGAGCGTTGCCCGGATCGCCGCGTCCCCGATGGCGAGGTAAGCCGGGTATTTCTGCAGCGCCTCGACGGGCGAGAGCGTCGTCCGGACGAGCCGGTTCCGCTTGCCGAGGAATTCCCGGAGGAGGATTTCCAGCAGGACCACGGAGGTGTCGGATGCCGCGGTCACGGCGACCGGGTCCGCCGGCAGCGAGCGGAGCGGCCCGTTCGAGAGGAGCACGACGCTCATCACCTTCGACCGCGAGGCGACGGAGAGCCCCGGCACGAGCAGGTACCGGTCGGGGAATTTCCCGTACTCGATCGACGAGGAGGGGGAGAGGTCCAGGAGTCCCGCGCGGAGCTTCCGGTTGAGCTCGGACGGGGCGCCGGTGACGAATCGGACGCCGTCGAGCGAAAAGCGCGCCTCCAGGGCGTGGAAGATCGGGAGGAGGTTCGCATACGGGATCCGCCCGATGCGCAGGACCGGTTTCTCTCGGCTATCCCTCATTCGTACCTCAGCGCCTCGATGGGGTGGAGCGCCGCCGCCTTCCGGGCGGGGTAGACCCCGAAGAAGATACCGACAAACACCGAAAAGGTAAACGCCAGGACGATCGCCCACGGCGGCACGGCGACCGGCACCTTCGGGAAGAGCACGTGCAGCGCCCCCGCCCCCGCGGTCCCCAGGAGCATGCCGGCCGTCCCGCCGGCCGCCGAGAGCGCCGTCGACTCGATCAGGAACTGGACGAGGATGTCGCGGTCGCGGGCCCCCACGGCCTTCCGGATCCCGATCTCGTTCGTCCGTTCCTTGACCGAGACGAGCATGATGTTCATGATCCCGATTCCGCCGACCAGGAGCGAGATCGCCGCGATCCCGCTAAGGACGTAGGTGAGCGTGTCCAGGATCGTGAAGAGGGAGGAGAGGATCGCCGCCTGGTTGGTGATCGTGAAGTCCTCGTGCCGGTTGTGGTTCCGGTACAGGAGCTGTCGCGCCTGCTCCTTGCCCGCCGCGATGTCGTCCTTGTTGCGGACCGAGAGGATGATCTCGAGGAGCGCGTCGGTGTCGAAGAGGTCCATCGCGGTGCGGACGGGGACGAAGACGATGTCGTCGATGTCGATCGCGAGGCTGACGCCCTTGCGCTCCATGATCCCGACGACGCGGAACCGCGATCCCGAGATCTTGACGATCCGGCCCAGGGCGTTGACGTTCCCGAACAGCTCCCGCTGGACCGTCCGGCCCAGGACGCAGACGCGGCGCTTCGCCGCCACGTCCGTTTCGCTCACGAAGTTCCCGATCTCGACGTGGAGGTTCCGGACCGAGGAGAAGGCGGGGGTCACCCCGAGGACCGGGACGTTCCGGGACCGGGAGCCGAACCGGACCTCCGCCGTCCCGAAGACGACGGGCGCCACCCCCGCGAAGAGGGTCCCTTTCTTCTCCAGGATCCGCGCGTCGTCGAGTGTGAGCTTGTGCCGGGCCGCGCCGATGATGGGCGGACCGCCCCGCGTCTCGATCTTGCCGGGCGTGGCGATCAGGATGTTGCTCCCCAGCCCCGCGAACTGCTGTTCCACGTAACGCTTCGTCCCCTCGCCGAGGGAGACGAGCAGGATCACGGCGGCGACGCCGATGATGATCCCCAGCATCGTGAGCGCCGACCGGAGCCGGTTGGCCTTGAGCGCGTCGTAGGCGACGCCGGCGTACTCCCCTGCGGTCATTCCCGGAACTCCGCGAACTCCTCCGGCGTGACGAGCCGGCCGTCGATGATGTGGATGACCCGCTTCGCGTGCCGGGCCACGACGGTGTCGTGCGTCACGACGACGACGGTCATCCCCTCCGCGTTCATCCGGGTGAGGATCGCCATCAACTCGGCGCCCGACTTCGTGTCGAGGTTCCCGGTCGGCTCGTCGGCCAGAAGAAGCGACGGCCGGTTCACGAGCGCCCGGGCGATCGCCACCTTCTGCTTCTGGCCGCCGGAGAGCTGGTTGGAGAGATGGTCGCGCCGGTCGATGAGCCCCACGGCCGAAAGCGTCTCGATCGCCCGCTCCGCGCGCTCCTTCCGGCCCACGCCGGCGTAGAGGAGCGGCAGCTCGACGTTCCGCTGGGCCGTGTAGCGGGGGAGGAGGTGGAACATCTGGAAGATGAACCCGATCTCGCGGTTGCGCAGCGCCGCAAGCTCCTCGGAGGAGAGCTGCGAAACCGGCGTCCCCTTGATCTCGTAGCTTCCCGCCGTGGGGACGTCGAGGCAGCCCAGGATGTTCATCAGGGTGGACTTCCCCGATCCGGAGGGGCCCATAATGGCGAGGAAGTCGCCCGGGAAGATGTCGAGGTCGATCCCCTCGATCCCGACGACCGCCTGGGCGCCGGTCTCGTAATGCTTGGTCACCCCCCGCAGCCGGAGGAGCGGCTCACTTCCGCCCACGGATTTCCACGCGGGTCCCCGTCTTGAGGGTCCCCGCCTCCAGCGATGTGACGATCTCGTCCCCGGCGCGGACGCCCGAGAGGATCTCCGTCCGCTCCCAGTTGGAGATCCCCGTGGCGACCTCCTTCCGGACGGCTTTCCCCCGGGACACGACGAACACGTATCTGCGCCCGTCCCGCTCGATGATCGCCGAGGACGGGGCGAGCAGGACGTTGTCCTTGCCGCCGGTGACGACCTCGACATCCACGGACATCCCGAGACGAAGCGGCTTGGGCGGTGCGAGGGGGACGACCTGGATCGTGTTGGCGCGGGACACTTCCTTGGAGACCTCGACGGTGGGCCGCACCTCGGAGACCTCGCCCCGGAAGGTCTCCCCGAGGTAGGCGTCCGGGTAGAGCCGGACCTTCTGGCCGACGCGGACCTTCGCCGCCTCCGACTCGTCGATCTGGGCCTCGATGTGGATGGCGGACGGGTCGGCCAGCACGAAGAGGGGCGCGCCGGGGGATTTCGTCTCCCCCACCTCGACGGTCTTCTTCGTGACGATCCCCGGAAACGGAGCGGCGACGGTCAGCTTGGCCCTCCGCGCCTCGAGCCCTTCCCGGTGCGCCCGGGCGGATTCGACCCGGGCCGAAAGCGCCGCGACCTCCTTGTCGGCGGCCTGGGCCGTCTTGTCGCCGAGCGCCGCGATCCGCGCCTCCTCTTCCGCGTTGGCCAGGATCGTGTCGGCCTGCTCCAGCTCCGACTTCGACGCGAAGCCGCGGCGGAACAGCTCGGCGACCCGCTTCCGGTCGTCCCGAGCTTTCCTGAGGTTGTTCTCCGCCCGGGCGGCTTCGGCCCGGTACCGGCCGTAAGCCTCCGCCCGCCGGGCCACCGCCTGCGCGAGCTGCTCCTTCGCCTGGGCGGCGTCGGCGCCCGCGGCGTCGACCTGACGCGCCAGTTCGGGATCTCTGATGCGGGCCATCGCGTCGCCGCGCCGCACGACGCTCCCTTCCCGGACGAGGACCTCCGCGACCTGTCCGCCGACCTCGGCGGCGATGACCGATTCGCGCCGCGCCTTGACCGTCCCGGCGGAGACCGCCGTTACGATCTCCTCGATCGGCCCGATCCGGGCGGTGAAGACGTCGACCGGCACGGCCGGTGAGAAGCGGGTGTAGGCGAGGATGCCGGCCGCGGCCAGGACGGCGACGCCCGCCGCAACCCAGAGCCTCTTCTTCATCGGATTGCGATCCCTTCGTTGTCGAGGATGGTCCCCGCGGCGCGCTCCAGGCGCGTCCGGGCGGCGTGGGCGTCCGCCTGGGCACGGATCTCGGCGAGGCGCGCTTCCGCCAGGTCCTGCTGGAACGTCAGGACCTGGGGCACCGTGGACCGGCCCAGGGCGAGCTTCTCCTCTTCCGCCTCGAGTTTCTTCCCGGCGGCGGCGACCGAGACGCGGGAGGCGGCGATCCGCGCGAGGGCCGATTCGAGGTCGCGCCGGCTCTTGTGGATTTCCAGGCGGATCCGGGAAGCGAGTTCCTCGGACAGCAGCCGCTGCTCCTCCGTGGCCGCCCGGGCGCGGGCCCACTCCGCCTTCTCCCGGTCGAGCCGCCACGGGATCTCCGTCTTGAGCCCCACGAAAAAATTGTAGTACCGCCCGGAGAACATCTGGTCGAGGCTGGTCGCGTAGTTCCCCTCGAAGGCCTTGGACGTGGTCGGAAAGAGCGGGTTCGGATTCGGGGTGCCGGCGAGCCCCGACAGTCCCCCGGAGGCGGTCAGATCGAGGGCCGGCGTCGCGCGATTCTTCGCCACGGCTTCCTGGAGGTCGGCCTGGCTCCTGCGGGCGGCCTGCGCGGCGACCTCCGGGCGCCTGCGCAATGCCTCCTCGAACGTCTCGTCGGGGCCGGGGGGAGGGATCTCTCCCGGCATGGCCCCGGGGACGAGCCGCTCTTCCCATTCCCGGGATGTCCGGACGCCCAAGACGTTCTTCAGGTCGTCCGCCGCGTCCTGTTCGGCCGTCTCCGCCCGGATAAGCTCCTCCCTGCGGGCCGCCGCAGCCGCCTCGGCCGGCAGCCGGTCGAGCGGCGCCGCGGCTCCGGCCTCGATCCGGGCGTTCACCTGTTGAAGCAGCCGCCCCGCCAGCTCCACCGCCGTCCTGCGGACTTCGACCTCGCGGTGCGCGGCGTAGAAGGAGAGATAAGCGGTCCGCACCGTCGCGACGATATCCATCACCTTCGCTTTCCACTCCTCGGTTTTCGCGGCCGCCCCCGCGCGGGCGATGGAGAGCGGCGCCTCCGTCACCTGACGGCCGCGGTTCTTGAGGAGCGGCTGGCGCGCCGAGAGGGTGAGGGCCGTCGTGTATTCCGGCGTGAACGCCGCGATGGCCGAGCTCAGTTCCTGGCGCTGGCTCTTGTAGTCGAGCGACAGCGTCGTTCCGGTCGGGAGAAGGTCCGAAACCCCCGCGTTGAACGTCAGCAGCCGCTGGTCCACCGCGAGCGTCCCGGTCAGCGTCTCTGATGCGGGCCATCGCGTCGCCGCGCCGCACGACGCTCCCTTCCCGGACGAGGACCTCCGCGACCTGTCCGCCGACCTCGGCGGCGATGACCGATTCGCGCCGCGCCTTGACCGTCCCGGCGGAGACCGCCGTTACGATCTCCTCGATCGGCCCGATCCGGGCGGTGAAGACGTCGACCGGCACGGCCGGTGAGAAGCGGGTGTAGGCGAGGATGCCGGCCGCGGCCAGGACGGCGACGCCCGCCGCAACCCAGAGCCTCTTCTTCATCGGATTGCGATCCCTTCGTTGTCGAGGATGGTCCCCGCGGCGCGCTCCAGGCGCGTCCGGGCGGCGTGGGCGTCCGCCTGGGCACGGATCTCGGCGAGGCGCGCTTCCGCCAGGTCCTGCTGGAACGTCAGGACCTGGGGCACCGTGGACCGGCCCAGGGCGAGCTTCTCCTCTTCCGCCTCGAGTTTCTTCCCGGCGGCGGCGACCGAGACGCGGGAGGCGGCGATCCGCGCGAGGGCCGATTCGAGGTCGCGCCGGCTCTTGTGGATTTCCAGGCGGATCCGGGAAGCGAGTTCCTCGGACAGCAGCCGCTGCTCCTCCGTGGCCGCCCGGGCGCGGGCCCACTCCGCCTTCTCCCGGTCGAGCCGCCACGGGATCTCCGTCTTGAGCCCCACGAAAAAATTGTAGTACCGCCCGGAGAACATCTGGTCGAGGCTGGTCGCGTAGTTCCCCTCGAAGGCCTTGGACGTGGTCGGAAAGAGCGGGTTCGGATTCGGGGTGCCGGCGAGCCCCGACAGTCCCCCGGAGGCGGTCAGATCGAGGGCCGGCGTCGCGCGATTCTTCGCCACGGCTTCCTGGAGGTCGGCCTGGCTCCTGCGGGCGGCCTGCGCGGCGACCTCCGGGCGCCTGCGCAATGCCTCCTCGAACGTCTCGTCGGGGCCGGGGGGAGGGATCTCTCCCGGCATGGCCCCGGGGACGAGCCGCTCTTCCCATTCCCGGGATGTCCGGACGCCCAAGACGTTCTTCAGGTCGTCCGCCGCGTCCTGTTCGGCCGTCTCCGCCCGGATAAGCTCCTCCCTGCGGGCCGCCGCAGCCGCCTCGGCCGGCAGCCGGTCGAGCGGCGCCGCGGCTCCGGCCTCGATCCGGGCGTTCACCTGTTGAAGCAGCCGCCCCGCCAGCTCCACCGCCGTCCTGCGGACTTCGACCTCGCGGTGCGCGGCGTAGAAGGAGAGATAAGCGGTCCGCACCGTCGCGACGATATCCATCACCTTCGCTTTCCACTCCTCGGTTTTCGCGGCCGCCCCCGCGCGGGCGATGGAGAGCGGCGCCTCCGTCACCTGACGGCCGCGGTTCTTGAGGAGCGGCTGGCGCGCCGAGAGGGTGAGGGCCGTCGTGTATTCCGGCGTGAACGCCGCGATGGCCGAGCTCAGTTCCTGGCGCTGGCTCTTGTAGTCGAGCGACAGCGTCGTTCCGGTCGGGAGAAGGTCCGAAACCCCCGCGTTGAACGTCAGCAGCCGCTGGTCCACCGCGAGCGTCCCGGTCAGCGTCGTGTCGCTGGGCGTGATGGAGCGGGATGTGCTCACTTCCCCCGTGAACCGCGGGAGGAACGCCGCCTTCTCGATCGGGACCCCTTGTTCCCCGATTGTTTTTTCCGCCTTCGCCACCGCGATGTCGATGTTGTTCCGGAGCGCCGTCTCCACGCACTCCCGGAGGGTGATCTGCCGCGGCTGGGTCGTTTCTGCGGATTTCGCGTCGGGGGACATGCCTGCGAGCAGAACCAGCGAGAGCAGGACCGGCCGCACTCTTCTCATCGGATCCGATCTCCCGATTCCATGTTGGACTCGCGCCACAGTGTAGCATGTCGGCCGGAGCGCAAGCCGCCGTAAGACCGTCAGGCGGGTCCGCATGCTCCGTTTCTCGCTTCGCGGATGTTCGGAATGAATCGGGATGAATGGATTCGGATTGACAAGGCTATCGGAGTGGGGTCGAAATCGGATCCAACAACCTCAACGATCGCGACGCACGGACGTTGCCGTGAACCGGAACCCCGCCAGCCACGGAGGGTGAGCATGGTTCAGGGTTACGAGGAATCTCCGAAGGCCCGTTCGCGAAGTTCTCTCTCTCTTTCTCTCTCTCTCTCGACTTGAGTTCGACGCTTTTCAGTCCAGCGTTTCCCGGATCGGGCTGGCCGTGGCGCTTCTCGTTCGCGTTGGTTCGGAAGTTAACTTGGGTCCGTTGAGGGTGTGAATCATGCCGAATTCAATAAAGCCACTTATGAGAAGTCGCATTGGTTTTCTGGGCGAGCGAGCGCGTACCCGGATAAGTAGCGTGAGACCGGCTACGTGGGCGTTCCTTCTGGTCCTTCTTCTCTTGCCTCTCGGGTGTAGCACCCGAGATCCGAAGCTGGAGCAAGATCTGAAGCAAAGGCTGGTGGATTTCAGGCGTAGCGGTGAGGAAATGCTCGACTTGCGCACCGTTTGGCGGACCGGGAGCGGCTCTACGGCGAGTTGGGCGGGGGCTCCGGTGAATCCGGAACGGCCGCCGGGACCGTGAGGAAGGTCAAGTTCCCCGGGGCGCTTCCGGCGAGGGTCGCATCGTTGCAGGACCGGCT
Organism: Deltaproteobacteria bacterium; assembly: GCA_023489025.1. The sequence goes on from JAMDCN010000146.1 coordinate 17,084, forward strand.
CCGCGCCGCCCGGGAGGCCGAGTTTACCGCCCGGTTCGAGGCCCAGCGGCTTGTCATCGCCCAGAAGCAAAGCGCGCTTAAGGCCGCCGAGGCGATCCTGGCCAAGCTGGAACAGACCCGTTCCATCGTCGGCGAGCAGGAGGGGTCGCTCAAGGCCCTCTATCAGAAAGGCTTCGGCTCCCGGATGGAGTGGCAGGAGAAGGACAAGGAGCTTCTGTCGCTTCAGCACGACGTGGAGGCGCAAAAGAAACAGGTTGCGCTGGCCCGGGACAGCCTCGCGGAGGAAGGCAAGAAACTCGCGGCGCTGGAGAGGGAACGGGAGAAGGCGATCCTTGCCGACATCGTCGAGCGCGAGAAGGCGATCGCCTCGATCGAGGGCGAGGCGGTGAAAGCCAGGAAGCGATACGAGATGGAGCGGCTGGTCTCGCCCGTGGAAGGGACCGTCCACGGGCTTTCGATGCACACGATCGGGGGAATCGTCAGGCCGGCCCAGGACGTCGTGTCGGTCGTCCCCGACGGGACCCCGCTGGTCGTCGAGGCGATGGTGCTCAACAAAGACATCGGGTTCGTGCGGGTCGGGCAGCCGACCGAGGTCAAGCTCGACACCTTCTCCTTCCAGAAATACGGGACGATCCGCGGACAGGTGCTCTCGATCAGTCCCGACGCGATCGAGGACGAGAAACTCGGGCCGGTCTACCGGCTGAGGCCGAGCCTGGAGAGGGCGAGCCTATTGGTCGACGGCCGGGAGGCGGCGGTCGCGCCCGGGATGGCGGCGTCGGTCGAGGTCAAGACGGGGAAGCGCCGGGTCATCGAGTTCTTCCTCTCGCCCCTTGTCAAGTACGCCCGGGAGAGCCTGACCTTGAGATAGGCGGCGTTCCTCCCGGAAGGTTGGCGTCAATTCCAAAACTCTGCTAAATTGGTCGTGCGATGCGACATCTATCCGTAAATAAGGACGAAATCGTCCGTTTTTGCCGGAAGCACCGAATCAGGCGACTGGCGTTGTTCGGCTCGGTGACAAGAAAGGACTTCGGCCCGCACAGCGACGTGGATGTCCTGGTCGAGTTCGATGCCGGTTACCCGGTCGGGCTGATCCGGATGGCCGGAATCGAGCGCGAGCTATCGGGCATCCTCGGCCGAAAAGCGGACCTCAGGACGCCTGCGGAGCTAAGTCGCTACTTCAGGGAGGACGTCATCCGAACCGCGGAAGTCCTGTATGCGGCGTGACGACGAGGTCCGACTGCGCCACATGCTGGATGCCGCCAGAGAGGCGATCTCTTTCACCCAGGGTCGCACTCGAAGCAATATTGAAAGCGATCGGCTGCTGGCGCTCGCCCTGACCAAGTCGATCGAAATCATCGGTGAGGCCGCGTCCAGGCTGAGCGCCGAGTGTCGAGAGGCTTATCCGCAGGTTCCGTGGGTGGATATCATCGGCATGCGGAATCGACTGATCCACGCCTACTTCGATATCGACAGCGATCGGGTCTGGGACACGGTTGCCGACGACTTGCCGCAGCTTGTCGCCTTCCTCGAAGGCATTCTGAAATCCGGGTGATGATCGATTCCCTCCGAGCCGCCAGTGACGCCGTAGCGAAGAGCATGTCGTTGTGCGTGCTGACGGGGGCCGGCGTATCGGCCGAAAGCGGGGTGCCGACCTTCCGGGGCCCCGGCGGGCTATGGAAGAACCGCGACCCGATGTCGCTCGCCACCTCCGAGGCGTTCGCGGAGGACCCGAAGGAGGTCTGGGAGTGGTACCAGTGGCGGCGAGGGCTCATCCGGGGGTGCGCGCCCAACCCGGGCCACCGCGCCATCGCGGAGGTCGAGAAGGGGAAGGACGACTTCCTCCTGGTGACCCAGAACGTCGACGGGTTGCACCGGCTGGCCGGTTCCCGGCGGATGGTCGAGTTCCACGGCGACATTTGGGTCGTCCGGTGCGTCGGGTGCGGAGAGGGGAAGGAGGTCCGGGACGATTTCCCCGAGTTGCCGCCCCGGTGCCCCGCGTGCGGCGGGCTCCTGCGGCCGGGTGTCGTCTGGTTCGGCGAGAGCATCCCGTCCCGTGCGCTCGAGGCTTCGATCGCGATGGTCGACCGGTGCGACACGCTGGTCGTTGCCGGGACGTCGTCGGTCGTGCATCCCGCTGCGTCGTTCGCCTTCGCCGCCGCCCGCCGGGGGGCGACCGTCATCGAGGTCAACCTCGATCCGACGCCGGCCACCGAGATCGCGCGCTTCTCGTTCCAAGGGAAGGCGGGGGAGATCCTGCCGCGGATCCTGGCCGCGACGCCTTGACGAAGGGGCCGGAAATCCAAATAATGTCATGGTTACCCCCCAGGAGGATTCCCCGATGAGCTGGTCCGGCCTGAAGAAGTTCGTGCCCCCGAATGCCGCCGCGAAGATCCCTGCGGACAACCCGGCGTGTCCGCTTTCCGGCCGCGATGTCTACCTTGCGCTCGCTCCGCACAAGGTCATCATCATGGCGTGCAACATCCGGATCCCGGCGGTCATCCCCGGGATCATGCGCGCGGCGAAGGACCTCTCCGCCGTGATCGCCTTCGAGCTCGCCAAGACCGAAGGGGCGCTCGACGGCGGATACACGGGGCAGCCGCCCGAGGTCTTCGTCTCGACGATCCTCGACCATGCGAAGAAGGTCGGCTTCGACGTCCCGTTCGTCATCCACGGCGACCACATCACGGTGAAGAACACGACCGGGAAGGAGATCGAGGGGTCGCGGGCGCTCATCGCCGCGGAGCTTGCGGCGGGCTACACGTCGTTCGCCATCGACGCCTCCTTCAACCCGATCCCCGACAACGCCCGGATCACCGCCGAGCTGGCGAAGCCGATCCAGGAGCGGGGGCTGGGGCTCGAGGTCGAGGTGGGCGAGATCAAGTCGGCCGGAAGCGAGTCGAATCTTTCGACGGTCGAGGAGGCGGTCGGGCTGATGGAGCGGCTCTCCGCGGCCGGCGTGTCGCCGCAGCTCCTGGCCATCAACAACGGCTCGAAGCACGGCAACTACCTCGAAGGCGAGAAGATCTTCATCGACCTCGACCGCACGGGGCGGATCTACGAGGCGGTCCACGAACGGTTCGGGGTTTCGATCGCCCAGCACGGAATCACGGGAACGCCGCTCCACCTGATCGGCAAGTTCGCCGACTACGGCATCCGGAAGGGGAACGTCGGGACCCAGTGGCAGAACATCGCCCACGACGGGCTCCCGGCCGACCTGATGCGGCGGATGCGCGAGTGGGCGAAGGCGGAAGGCAAGGACATCAAGTTCGCCACGAGGCCGTTCAAGGCCGAGATCGACGCGATCCCGGCCGAGTCCGCGGAGACGATCGAGAAGGCGGCGTACGAGGAGGCGTCGGCGCTCATCAAGGCGTTCCGGGCCGCCGGAACGGTGGATATCGTCGCCGATTACCTCGCGGCCCGCGCGTAAGGGAAGGCGCTGCGCGCGGCGGAGCCGTGCGGATCGTCGCCGGAGAGTGGCGCGGACGAGCGCTTTTCGCGCCGCGCGGCAGCGCGGTCCGGCCCACCGCGGACCGGGTCCGCGAGGCGATCTTCGACCTCCTGGGGGATCGGGTCGTCGGTGCTGCGGTCCTGGATCTTTTTGCCGGGACCGGGGCGCTGGGGCTCGAGGCGCTCTCGCGGGGGGCGCAGGGAGCCGTCTTCGTCGAATCGGCCCCGGCGGTGTTCGCGGCGCTTAGGCGCAACATCAAGACGCTCGGGGCAAGGGGGGCCGAGACGCTCCCGATGGATTATCGCCTGGCGATCCGGCGGCTGCGTGCGGCGGGAGCGCGGTTCGGCCTGGTGTTCCTGGATCCGCCGTACGGGAAAGGCATCGCGGTCGCCGCGGCGGCGGATGTCGCGCGCGCCGGGCTGGCCGCCCCGGGGGCGACGGTGGTCGTCGAGGACGCGGCGCGTGCAGCGGCCGGGAATTTTCCGGCCGGGTGGGCGGTCGCCTTGGAGAGGCGGTACGGAGACACAAGGGTGGTCCTGCTCGAGGTTCCGGCGGGTCCGCCGGCGGGCAAGGGTCCCGCAAAGGAGGACGGATGAGGACGATCGCGGTCTACCCCGGCTCGTTTGATCCCCCGACGGTCGGCCACCTCGACATCATCGAACGGTCGGCCCGCGTCTTCTCGCGCGTCACCGTCGCCGTTGCGCGGAACATCCGGAAGGACGTGATGTTCACGATCGCCGAGCGGGTGGCCATGCTGAAGAAGCTCACGCGGGGCTATGCCAACGTGGAGATCGACTCGTTCCGTGGGCTGCTGGTCGAGTACGTCCGGGAGAAGGGGGCCCATGTCGTCATCCGGGGGCTGCGGGCCATCTCCGACTTCGAGTACGAGTTCCAGATGGCGCACATGAACAGGAAGCTGGCGCCCGACGTCGACACGATCTTCATGATGACCGGCGAGCGGTACTCCTACATCAGCTCGAACATCGTCAAGGAGATCGCGCGGTTCGGGGGGAGCATCGACCCCCTCGTCCCGCCGCTGGTCCGGGAGAAAGTCCTCCGAAAAATGAAAGGGGAGCAGCGATGATGAAGCTCGCGAAGAGGGTGGCGCAGATCAAGCCCTCCCCGACGCTCGCCATCACGGGGAAGGCCAAGGCGATGAAAGCGCAGGGGATCGACGTCGTCGGTTTCGGGGCGGGCGAGCCGGACTTCGACACCCCGGATCACATCAAGGAGGCCGCCAAGAAGGCGCTCGACGCCGGCTACACGAAGTACACGCCGGTGCCGGGGTCGCCGGAGCTCAAGGACGCGATCATCGCGAAGCTTGCGCGCGACAACGGGCTCGAATACAAGCGGGAGAACATCATCGTCTCGCTGGGCGCCAAGCACTCCATCTACAACGTCGCCCAGGCGGCCTGGGAGAAGGGGGACGAGATCGTCATCCCGGCGCCTTACTGGGTGTCGTACCCGGACATCGCGCTCCTGGCCGGTGCGACCCCCGTCATCCTCGAGACGAAGCAGAAGAACGGCTTCAAGATGACGCCCGGCCAGCTCGACCGGGCGATCACCCCGAAGACGAAGTGCGTCGTCCTCAACAGCCCCTCCAACCCGACGGGGGCGGCCTACACGAAGGCGGAGCTGGCGGCGCTCGCCAAGGTGATCGTGAAGCGGAACGTCACCGTCCTGTCCGACGAGATCTACGAGAAGCTCGTCTACGACGGGTTCGAGTTCGCGAGCATCGCCTCGCTCGGCGAGGAGATCGGGAAGCGGACGATCCTCGTCAACGGCCTGTCGAAGGCGTTCTCGATGACGGGGTGGCGGATCGGTTACGTCGCGGCCGACAAGGACCTCGTCGCGGCGATGACCAACATCCAGAGCCAGAGCACGAGCAACCCCGTGTCGTTCTGCGACAAGGCGTCGGTCGAGGCGCTCAACGGGCCGCAGGACTTCATGAAGACGTGGGTGGCCGAGTTCGACAGCCGGCGCCGCTCCATCGTCGACCGCCTGAACGCGATCCCCGGCGTGTCGTGCCTGCTGCCGCAGGGAGCGTTCTACGTCTTCCCGAATTTCGCGAAGCTCTACGGGAAGAAGACCCCGTCCGGGAAGGTGATCGACGGCTCCTCGGCGCTGGCCGAGTACCTCCTGGAGGAGCACAAGGTGGCCTCGGTCCCCGGGATCGCGTTCGGCGAGGACGCCTGCCAGCGGCTCTCGTACGCGACCTCGATGGCGAACATCGTCAAGGGAATCGACCGGATCGAGGCGGCGGTCAAGGCGCTCAAATAGCAGGCGCGGGATGGCGCGGCAGGGTCCGGCCGGTATCGGCCTCCCGCGCTCGATGCATTCCACATCGCACACCCGCGAAGTATTCAGCGGTTTCGCAGAGCGAGCCGGCACCACCGTCGATGCCATGCCGGCGGTACGCGCTCGCACAGGCACGTTGCTGAAACGCTTTCCGACACTCGCCGGAGTCGCGACCTTCGCGGCCCCGGATCGCGCCGTCGCGATGACCGGCGCCATCGCCAACCTGGCTTGCGGCTCGCTCGTGGATCAAGGACGCCTAACGACCGGTTTCCCTCGTTCCCACCTCCCTCCAGCGGAAACAATCCACGAGGTGATCATTCACCATGCCGACCGCCTGCATGTGGGCGTAGCAGATGGTGCTGCCGACGAAGCGGAAACCGCGCCGTCTGAGGTCGCGACTCATGGCGTCCGATACCGGCGTGCTGGCTGGCACTTCCTTTATGCTTCGCCAGGCGTTCCGGATCGGCCTGCCGTCCACAAAACGCCACTGGTAGGCGTCGAAGGAGCCGAACTCCTCCTGTACCTTCAGGAAGGAGCGGGCATTGGTTATGGCCGATTCCACCTTCAGGCGGTTGCGTACGATGCCGGGGTTGGCCAGGAGTTCCGCTCCCTTCGCCCCATCGAAACCGGCCACCGCTTTGGGGTCGAAGCCGGCGAAGGCGGCGCGGTAGGCATCCCGTTTCTTCAGGATCGTGATCCAGGAGAGCCCGGCCTGGGCACCCTCCAGTATCAGGAACTCGAACAAGAGCCGGTCGTCGTGGACCGGCACCCCCCATTCCCGGTCGTGATAGGTCCGATAAAGCGGGTCGCTGCCGACCCAGCCGCAGCGGTGACGGGTTGCATTACGTTCCATTGTTACCTCCACCGGTTCAGCATGCCATCCCCTGTAACCTCGTCGCGAAGCGAGCGGTCGGTCAGAGCGGCCGCTTCCCCGTTTTCCTGAAGGTGAAGTAGTCCAGCAGGATCTTTCCGTGGTCGAAGGCGATCGGGGAGGGAAGATCGTCCTCCCCGAAGAGCCGCGCCTCGGAGGCGTCGTCGGCGCCCTTCGGGTCTCCCTGGGCCTTCCCCACGTAAACCGTCGAGATCGTGTGCCCCCGCGGATCGCGCGCCGGGTCGGAGTAGACTCCGAGCAGCGCCGTGAGCGTGACGTCGAGCCCCGTCTCCTCGCGCGCCTCCCGCACGGCGGCATCCTCGACCTTTTCCCCGATGTCCACGAATCCCCCGGGAATCGCCCACCCGGGTGGCGGATTTTTCCGCTGGATCAGGACGATCCGGTCACCGACCTCGATAATGACATCCACGGTGGGCAACGGTCCCTTGCGCTCCATCCGACGATCCCCCGTCCGGTCATTCTCCCGATGTGCCGCCGAGCATCGATACTCTACCCTTGATGGGCGGCTGGACGTCCCGCGTGGCTTCCTCCGGGGTGCCCTCCGCGGTTGTCATGGTATTACTTTTTGTGGGAATATGTAATGAAGGAGCGACGAGGAGGCAAGATGCCGACAGCGGGCAAGCTCACGCGCAAGTGCCAGGTCACGGTGCCGAAGGAGATCCGCCGCGCGCTCCGGCTGAAGGCCGGCGACCGGGTCTGGTTCGCGGTCGAGGGGGGCAAGGCGGTCCTGCGTCCGTCGCCGGATTCCATGGCGCAGGCGCTCAAGGGGTTGGGCAAGGAGACCTGGCGCGAGCTCGGCGGGGCCGACCGGTTCCTCCGCGCCGAGCGGGATTCCTGGAAATGACTCCGAAGGCGCCGTTGCGCGTCACGTCCGGGCGGCAAAAGGTTGTCGCGCTCGACACGAACATCTTCATCCATCACTTCGAGGAAAACCCCGTTTACATCGCATTTACCGGGAAGTTGTTCGACTGGATCGAGTCCGGGCGGGTCCGCGCCGTGACCTCGACGCTGACGCTGCACGAAATCCTCTCCGGTGCGCGCAAGGGCGGCAGGCCGGCGCTGGTCCAGGCGTACCGCGACCTGCTCCTGTCCTTTCCGAACCTGGAGTTCATGCCGTTTACGGTGGAGTTGACGGATCTCTCCTCTGACCTGCGCGCCCGCTATGGTCTGCGGACGCCGGACGCCATCCAGATCGCCACGGCGATCCGCGGCGGGGCCGAATCGTTCATCAGCAACGACGAGAGCCTGCTCCGGGTCCGGGAGATCCGGGTGAAGCTTCCGGAACGCGCGGGGTGAAGCCGTCGGATCGCAGGGATCGCGCGCCGGCGTCGCCTCGGCCGGCCCGTCGTTGCGGGAGAACCGGCGGGGTCGATGGCGGTTTTGTGCTATAAATCCAATATGAATTTTGCTTCTCCCGCCGCCATATTCGCCTCCTCGTTCGTGATCGCGCTGTCCGGGGCGCTGATGCCGGGGCCGCTTCTCGTCGTGGCGGTCCGGGGCGCCGCCCGGCGCGGGTTCGTGACGGCGCCTCTGCTGGTCCTCGGGCACGGCATTCTCGAAGCGGGGCTGGTGGCGCTCATCCTCCTGGGGCTGGCCGACTGGCTCAAGGGGGACCTCGCCACGGCGGTCATCGCGATTGCGGGCGGGGGGGCGTTGTTGTGGATGGCGATCGGGATGGCCCGCGAGGTTCGCACCCTCCGGTTCGACGGAAGCGGGGAAGGGAGCGCGGCCTGCGACGGGCAGGTCGTCGGCGTGAGGGACGGCCGCTTCCGCCCCGTCCTGGACGGGATCGTCGCCTCGGTCACGAACCCGTACTGGGTGATCTGGTGGGCGACGATCGGGCTCGGCTACCTCGTCCTCTCGCGCGGCCTCGGGCGGGTCGGGATCGTCTCCTTTTTCGCCGGCCACATCCTGGCCGACGCGGCGTGGTACCTGTTCGTCGGGGCGGCGATCGCGCTGGGGCGCGGGCGGTTCAACGACCGGGCGTACCGGTTCGTGGTGGGCGCCTGCGCCGCGTTCCTGGTCTTCTTCGCGTTGTCGTTCGGCTACCTGGGGATGACGAAGCTCGTCCGGATGCTGTAAACGTGGGTCCTTCAGATTAGGAGGCGGACCATGAAAGCCGTCGTCATGGCCGGAGGGTTCGGGACGCGGCTGCGTCCTCTCACCGAGAAGCTGCCCAAGCCGATGGGGTACGTGGCGAACCGCCCGATGATGGAGCACGTGGTCCGGCTGCTCGCCCGCGACGACATCCGCGACCTCGTCGTCCTGCTCTACTTCTACCCCGAGAAGATCACATCGTACTTCGGCGACGGCGCCCCGTGGGGCGTGAACATCGACTACGTGGCCGCCGAGGCGGACTACGGGACGGCGGGGGCCGTCAAGTACGCCGAGGACCGCCTCTCGGGGACGACGCTCGTCATCAGCGCGGACATCGTGACCGACTTCGACATCGCCCGCGCCGTCGCCTTCCACGGGGAGAAGAAGGCGGCCGCGACGATCGTCCTGACGCGCGTCCCGAACCCACTCCAGTACGGGATCGTGCTGACCGAGGAGGACGGCCGGATCGTCCGGTTCCTCGAGAAGCCGTCGTGGGGCGAAGTCTTCTCCGACACCGTCAACACGGGGATCTACATCCTCGAGCCCGAGGTGCTCTCCCTCATCCCGCCGGGGGCGAACTTCGACTTCAGCAAGAACCTCTTTCCCGCGATGCTGGCGCGGGGCGACCGGCTCATGGGGTACATCGCGGAGGGGTACTGGAAGGACGTGGGGAACCTCGACGAGTACCTGAACGTCCACCTCGACATCCTTTCGGGGAAGGCGAAGATCGACTTCGAGGGGCGCAAGGTCGGAGCGAACAACGTCTGGATCGGCGAGAGGACGCGCGTCGACTACACGGCGGAGTTGAAAAACGTCATCCTGGGGAAGAACTGCGTCGTGGGCGGCGGGGTGACCGCCGAGAACGCCGTCGTCGGGGACGACTGCGTCATCGAGGACGGCGCCGTCATCCAGTCCTCCGTGATCTGGCCGCGCACGAGGATCCACAAGGGGGTCCGCCTGCTCGAGAACATCATCGGCTCGGACTGCGACATCCGGGGGCGCGCCTTCATCGCCGAGCGGGCGGTGGTGAGCGACCACTGCTACATCGGCGCGGAGGCGGTGGTCAAGGCGAACGTCAAGGTGTGGCCGCACAAGACGGTGGAGGACGGGGCGGTCCTCTCCTCGTCGCTCATCTGGGGCGAGAAGTGGGCCCGGTCGATCTTCGGGGCGTACGGCGTCTACGGGCTGGCCAACTTCGAGATCTCCCCGGAGTTCGCCGCCAAGATCGGCGCGGCCTATGCAGCCACGTTCGGGAAGAAGGTCGTCCTGTCGACGTCCCGGGACAGCCACAAGGCGTCCCGGATGATCAACCGGGCCATCATGACCGGGATGCTCTCCGTGGGCGTCGACGTCCACGACTACGGCGTCACGCCGCTGCCCGTCGTCCGGTTCCTCGCCCGCAGCCACCGGGAGGAGCGGGGCGGCGTCCACACGCGCAAGAGTCCCTTCAACCCGACATTCGTCGACCTCAAGTTCTTCGACGACAACGGGCTCGACCTCTCCGTGGGGCTCGAGCGGAGCATCGAGGGCCTCTTCTTCCGGGAGGACTTCGTCCGGGCCGAGATCGATGAGACGGGTTCGATCTCCTTCCCCGTCGGCGGGTTCGACACCTACGTCGACGGCTTCCTCCGCTCGGTCGACGCGAAGGCGATCGAGGCGAAGGGGTTCAACGTCGTCATCGACTACTCGTACGGCTCGTCGGCCCTCCTGTTTCCCCGCATCCTCGGCCAACTCGGCGTCGAGACGGTCGCGCTGAACGCGATGCTCGACCCGGCGAAGATCACGCGGACGCAGGAGGAGTTCGACAAGGGGCTCCACCACCTCACGGCGATCGCCCGCTCGCTGTCGGCGGACTTCGGCGTGATGATCGACACGGGGGGCGAGAAGATCTTCCTCGTCGACGAGAAGGGGGACATCATCCCCGACTGGGCGGCGCTGCAGATCGTCTGCCTGCTCGCGTGCCGCCAGGCGCGGACGGGGCTGATCGGGGTGCCGGTGACCGCCTCCCGGAACATCGAGACGATCGCCGCCCGTTACGGGATGGACGTGGTCCGGACGGGGACCCTGCCGCGCTCCCAGATGGCGACGGCCGCCCGGGACGGGGTCGAGTTCGCCGGCGACGGCCTCGGCGGGTACGTCTTCCCCCGGTTCCAGCCCGCCTTCGACGGGATGTACGCCGTCGTCAAGATCATGGAGCTGCTCGGGCGGGAGGACCGGACCCTCTCCGACGTCCTCCGGGAGGTCCCGCCGACCGTCTTCGTGCAGCGGAAGATCCCGTGTGCCTGGGAGCGCAAGGGGGCGCTCATGAGGCAGCTCGCCGACCACGCGAAGGGGAAGCCGAGCCAGTTCGTCGACGGCGTGAAGATCTTCCACGGGGAGGACTGGGCGCTCATCTACCCGAGCCAGGACGAGGCGTACTTCCACCTGTGCGTCGAGGCGGGAGACCGGGCCGGGGCGGCGGAGATCGCGGACCACTACGCCGACCTGTTCGCGGCCTGGAGCAAGCGGGCGTGACGGCCGGAGGCCCGCTCTCCGTTCACGTCCTCGAGGTGGGGCCGCTCGCCGTGAACGCTTACATCCCGGGGACGGGGGGGGGCGGATCCTGCGCGCCGTCGAGCGGCTGGGGTTTTCGGTGGACAAGATCCTGCTCACCCACGGCCACTTCGACCACGTCGGCGCCGTCGCTTTCCTGCGGGGGAAGACCGGGGCGCCCGTTCACGTCCATCCCGATGACGCGGAGAGGATGCAGTCGGCCGGGATCCAGGGTCTCATGTTCGGGCTGCGGATCAAGAGCCCCCCGCCGCCCGACGTCCTGGTGCGCGAGGGGGGCGGGATCGCGTTCGGGGAGGCCGCATTCCGGGTGGCCCACACGCCCGGTCACACCCCGGGCTGCGTGAGCTTCATCACGGACGGGATGGCGTTCGTGGGAGACCTGATCTTCGCCGGATCGATCGGCCGGACCGACCTCCCCGGCGGAGACTACGAGGCGCTGATCCGGTCCGTGGAGACGAAGATCTTCACGCTCCCGGACGAGACGGTCCTGTTCCCGGGACACGGGCCGGCGACGACGGTGGGGGAAGAGAAGCGGTCGAATCCGTTCTTCACGGGGGGGATCTGACGATGGGCGCCCTGCAAGGCAAGGAAGTCGTCCTGGGAGTCACGGGCGGGATCGCGGCGTACAAGGCGTGCGAGATCGTCCGGGAGCTCGTCAAGCTCGGCGCGAACGTCCACGTGGTCCTCACGGATTCGGGGGCGCAGTTCATCACGCCGCTCACGCTCCAGGCGCTCTCGAAGAACCCGGTCGTGAGCGACCTCTTCAACTTGGTCCAGGAGTCGGAGATCGGCCACATCTCGCTCGCCCGGCGCGCCCACCTGCTCCTCGTCGCCCCCGCCACCGCGAACATCATCGGGAAGATCCGGAACGGGATCGCGGACGACATGCTTTCCACGGTGACGATGGCGACGGCGGCGCCGGTCCTCCTCGCGCCGGCGATGAACTCCCAGATGTACGCTTCGGCGGCGGTGCAGGAGAACATCGCGGTCCTGAAGGAACGGGGGTTCCACTTCGTCGAGCCGGACGAGGGGGAGCTCGCGTGTGGGACGGTGGGGCCGGGACGGCTGGCCGACGTTCCGAAGATCGTCGAGATGGCGCGGATCCTGCTCTCCGACAAGCCTCTCGCGGGGAAGAAGGTCGTCGTGAGCGCGGGGCCGACCGCCGAGGACCTCGACCCGGTTCGGTTCCTCACCAACCGCTCCTCCGGGAAGATGGGGTTCGCGATGGCCCGCGCGGCGCGGCGGCTCGGCGCGGAGGTGACGCTGGTCGCCGGGCCGACGGCGCTTCCGGCGCTGCTCTTCGTGGAGACCGTTTCCGTCCGGAGCGCGCAGGAAATGGGCGACGCCGTCTCCCGGGCGGCCCGGGAGGCCGACGTCGTCGTGATGGCCGCTGCCGTCGCCGACTTCCGGCCGGCCAAAGCCGTTGAGAAGAAGATCAAGAAGGAGGCGTTCGACGGGACGCTCGCGCTCGTCCCGACCGTCGACATCCTGGAGGGGCTCGGAAAGCGGAAGGGGAAGCGGGTCCTCGTCGGCTTCGCCGCGGAGACGGACGACCTCGTGCGGAACGCGATGGAAAAGATCCGCCGGAAGCGGCTCGACGCCATCGTGGCCAACGACGTCTCCCGCGCGGATATCGCGTTCGGGTCGGACCGGAACGAGGTCCGCCTCCTGTTCGCGGACGGGGAGACGCTCCAACTGCCGATCGACACCAAGGAGGTCGTCGCGGAGAGGATCTGGCGCGCCCTCCACGCGAAGCTGATCGGGGGAGGCTCCTGACATGGCTGCGGCACCCGGCTCTCCGCGT
>JAMDCN010000002.1 GCA_023489025.1 Deltaproteobacteria bacterium
CCCGACGATCCGGAAGGTCCTGCAGACGATCTGGTACCAGGTCAACTCCGGCCACGAGGTCTACGTGATCGGCGCGGTCCTCCCCGACGGGACGGTCAAGGGCGGCACCGGGTGGGGGGCCGAGTTCGCCAAGCTGTGCAACAAGCCGATCTTCGTCTTCGACCAGGGGAAGGACGCCTGGCTCACGTGGAAGGACGACCGGTGGGTCGAACCGGCGGGAGGGCAGGCGATCCGGATCGGCAACCCGTGCTTCGCCGGGACGGGAACCCGCTTCCTCGAAGAAAACGGCCGCAAGGCGATCCTGGAGCTCTTTGCGCGCTCCTTCGCGTAAAGCCCCCCATGAAGCCGACCACCGCCGACATCCGGAACGTCGCGATCATCGCCCACGTCGACCACGGGAAGACCACCCTGGTCGACGCGATGCTGCGGCAGAGCGGCATCTTCAGCGCCCACGCGGCCGTCGTCGACCGGGTGATGGACTCCCTCGATCTCGAGCGGGAGAAGGGGATCACGATCATGGCGAAGAACACCGCCGTGATCTACCGGGGCGTCAAGATCAACATCGTGGATACCCCCGGCCATGCCGACTTCGGCGGCGAGGTGGAGCGGACGCTGAAAATGGTCGACGCGGTGCTGCTGCTCGTGGACGCCTCCGAGGGGCCTCTTCCGCAGACCCGCTTCGTGCTCAAGAAAGCCCTCGATCGGGAGCTCCCCGTCATCCTCGTCATCAACAAGATCGACCGGCCCGACGCGCGGATCGACGAGGTGATCGACGAAGTCTACGACCTCTTCATCGACCTCGACGCGACGGAAGACCAGCTCGACTTCCCGATCCTGATGACGAACGCCCGGGCGGGCACGGCGGCCGTCCGCGGGGAAGCGGCGGGACGGAACCTGCAGCCCCTCTTCGACGCGATCCTCTCCCACGTGCCGCCCCCCGCCGGCGACCCGTCGGCCACCCTCCAGTTCCTGGTGACCAACCTCGAGTACAGCGACTATGTCGGGCGGCTTGCCGTCGGGCGGGTCTTCGAGGGGACGCTGCGCGCCGGGGAGATCATCTCCCTGTGCGGGATCGGCGGGGAGGTGAGGAAGCTCAAAGTGACGCTGCTCTACGGGTACGAGGGGTTGAGCCGCACGGAGATCCCCGAGGCGACCGCGGGGGACATCGTGGCGATCGCGGGGATGGAGGACGTGACGATCGGGGACACGATCTCCGACGCCGGAGAACCGAAGCCCCTCCCACGCATCGCCGTGGACGAGCCGACGGTGTCGATGGTCTTCTCGATCAACACCTCGCCGTTCGCCGGGAAGGACGGGAAGTTCGTCACCTCGCGGCAGGTGCGCGCCCGGCTCGAGAAGGAGCTGCTCGGCAACGTCGCGCTCCGGATCGATTTTTCCGGGACCGACTACTTCACGGTGATGGGACGCGGGGAGCTGCAGCTGGTGATCCTCATCGAGATGATGCGGCGCGAGGGGTTCGAGCTCTCGGTGTCCCGGCCCGAGGTGGTGACGAAGACGGAAGGCGGGGCGGTCGTCGAACCGGTCGAGGCGCTCTTCGTGGACGTCCCCGATGCGTACCTCGGGGCCGTGACGCAGGCGTTGGGGATCCGGCGGGCGAAGATGACGAAGATGATCAACCCCGGCCGGGGACGCGTGCGGATCGAGTACCGCATCCCGTCGCGGGGGCTGATCGGCTTCCGTTCGGAGTTTCTCACCCTCACCCGCGGCACCGGTTTGCTGAACCACCTCTTCGACGGCTACGATCCCTGGCAGGGGCCGATCCCCGAGCGGATCAACGGGGCGCTGGTCTCCGATCGGATAGGGCGCACCACGGCGTACGCCATCTTCCACCTGCAGTCGCGCGGAACGTTCTTCATCGGGGAGGGGGAGCAGGTGTACGAGGGGATGATCGTGGGGGAGAACACGCGTCCCGTCGACATGGACGTGAACATCACGAAGGAGAAGAAGCTCACGAATATCCGCGCCGCCGGCGCGGACGAGGCGCTTCGGCTGGTCCCGCCCCGGATCCTCTCCCTCGAGGCGGCCCTCGAGTTCATCAACGAGGACGAGCTGGTGGAGATCACCCCCGGTTCGATCCGCATGCGGAAGAAAATCCTCGACGCCGGCAAGCGGCCCCGCCGCAAGGAGTGACCGGGGGGCCGGATTTTTTTCTTCCTCGGGACCCGCGAACGGTTATTATGATAGGGAATACCCCTGACAAAAGGAGCATACCGATGCCGAAAGCGGCCAAGCCCGCTCCGAAAAACGGAAACGCCGGAAGCGCCCTCACCCGCGCCCTCCGGTTCGAGAAGACGGGGATGCGCTACTTCACCATGTCCGCGCAGAAAGCGACCGACGGGTTCGCGCAGCAGGTCTTCGCCCTTCTGGCCGACATGGAGCGGAAACATTACGAGGACATCCAGGCGATCGCGAAGAAGCTGGAAGAGGATGGCAGGTTCCCCGTCGTCTCCACCGTGAGTAGCGAGGGCCGCATGCGCCTCTTCAAGCGGGAGTACAGCCGGATCAAGAAGGAGAAGACGATCACCGGCGACGCCGCGGTGGCGATGCGGAAGGCCCTCGGGTTCGAGGCCGAGGGGCGGGAGATGTACACCCGCATGTCGGAGAACGCGGGAAACCGGCAAGAGAAGGTGTTCTTCAAGATCCTCGCCTCCGAGGAGCAGAAGCATTTCGACATCATCTACGAATACCTCGATTTCCTCGAGAACTCGGGGCTGCGGATGCAGGACGGGTGAGGGGGCGACCTCTCCCCGGACGGAAAGGGATATCTTGCCTTTGGAAGGGTGGGCGTTGATTCCGGCGGCAGGAAATACTGTGGACTTTCTGTGGACGGGCAGTGTAGTATTCGTGTAGTCCATGGAATTCATCTGTAAAACTCCTATTCAACGGGGCTTGAGCATGATCCACCGCAGGATGGTTCTTGTTTGTTTCCTCGTATCTTTTTCACTCTCCATGTTCGGTATGGCGGAGGCAGCTCGCCGGGAGTTCTGGCTTACCCCGCCGAAATCGGAGAGCGACGAATCCTTTATGGTTCCTCCGCCTCCGTTCACGGAGGGTATCTTCCCCTGCTCCGAATGCCACAAGGAGATGAAGCCGAACCCGAAGCGGCGGGAGTTGAAGGAAGAGCACACGAATATCCAGCTGAAGAACCACGCCGAGAAAGAGCGATGGTGCCTCGATTGCCACGACATGAATAACCGCGACAAACTCCGGCTTGTCTCCGGCGAGCTGATCGATTTTACGGAGAGTTACCGTCTTTGCGGCCAGTGCCACGGGGACAAGTACCGCGACTGGAAGTCGGGAATCCACGGAAAGCGGACGGGGCAGTGGAACGGGAAGAAGCAATACCTGCTGTGCGCTCATTGCCATAACCCGCACAACCCGCGTTTCAAGGAACTCCAGCCGAAGCCGCCGCCGATGCGCCCTGAAAACATTCGGTAAGAATAATATTTTTTTCCGTGCCAGACCGTAAGGAGAGAATGCCATGTCGGATATGGAAGAACATGACGAACACGTCTTTCGACTGACGCGTCGGAAGGCGCTGAAGGGGTTGGCGTTGGGGATCGGCGCCATGGCCCTTCCCGCGAAAGACGCCTCCGCCTCCGTCTGGGAGTCCTTTTTTCAGAAGCATTTCCGGGAACTCGGCAAGCTGGAGCGCCAGAAGATTCTGGCGAGGCTCGAGAAGGAATACAGTGCCCGGTACAAGAAACCGGTGAGGGTGAAGGACACGCCCCCCCCGGAGGGTGTCCTGTTCGGGTACGGGCTGGACCTTTCCCGTTGCGTCGGGTGCCGAAGGTGCGTTTACGGGTGCGTGACCGAGAACAACCAGTCCCGCGATCCCCAGGTCCATTGGATCAAGGTGCTCCGCCTGTCGAAGGAACGAGGGGTCGACCTGGAGCATTCCGAGCAATATTACAACCCGGCGACCGTTCCCGAGGAAGGGTATTTCTACATGCCCGTCCAGTGCCAACAGTGCGAAAACCCCCCATGCACCAAGGTGTGCCCCGTTCAGGCCACCTGGAAAGAGACCGACGGGATCGTGGTCGTGGATTACAACTGGTGCATCGGGTGCCGGTACTGCATGGCGGCGTGCCCTTACGGGGCGAGGCATTTCAACTGGAAGAAGCCCGGGCTGCCGGCCGGGGATATGAACCCCGAAACGCATTATCTCGGCAACCGGCCGCGGCCCGTCGGGGTGGTGGAAAAGTGCATCTTCTGCATGCAGCGCACCAGGGAAGCGGACGGGAAATATCCCGCGTGCGTCGAGGTTTGCCCCGTCGGGGCCCGCAAGTTCGGAAACCTGCTCGACCCGACCAGCGAGATCCGCAACGTGATCGAGAACAAGCGGGTGTTCATCCTCAAGGAGGATTTGAACACCCAGCCGAAGTTCTACTACTTCTACTCCGTGTGAGCTGCGCGGGAGGCGATTGATGCAGAAGGTCTGGGCGTTCGTCCGGGGTTGTTTCCTCCTCTTGAGGAAAGGGAGCAAGCTTTACTACGCTTGGGTCTCCGCCCTCCTGGTTCTGATCGCGATCGGGGTTTCGGCGTACGCCAATCAGCTGTACAACGGGCTGATCGTCACCGCGATGCGGGACCAGGTCTCCTGGGGTTTCTATATCTCCAATTTCACGTTCACCGTCGGCGTGGCGGCTGCCGCCATCCTGCTCGTCATCCCGGCGTATGTCTACCAATGGAAGCCCATCAAGGAGATCGCGATTCTCGGCGAGCTCGTGGCCGTCTCCGCGATGGTGATGTGCCTGTTGTTCGTCACGGTCGACATCGGGCGACCCGACCGGTTCTGGCACCTGATCCCGAAGATCGGGATTTTGAACTTTCCACAGTCGCTTCTGGCGTGGGACGTCGTGGTGCTGAACACCTACCTTGTCCTCAACTTCACAATCGCGAGCTACATGTTGTACAGTTATTATTATCAACGCGAACCGAACATGAAATACGTCTTTCCCCTCCTGATGTTTTCGATCCCGGCGGCGATCTCCATCCACACCGTGACCGCGTTTCTCTACAACGGCCTGGCGGCGAGGCCCTTCTGGAACGCGTCGATCCTTGCCCCCCGGTTCCTTGCGTCGGCGTTCTGCTCCGGGCCGGCCGGAATGATCCTCATGTTCCAGGTCGTCCGGAAGTGGACGAATATCGATATCAAGGACAAGGCCATCTTCAAAATCGCCGAACTCATCGCGTACGCGATGTTCATCAACCTGTTCCTGCTGGGAGCGGAGGTCTTCAAGGAGTACTACTCCGACACCGTCCACCTGGCGCCGATGAAATATCTATACCAGGGACTGGAGGGGCACTCGGACCTGGTTTCGTACATCTGGACCGCAACGATTTTCAACCTTACGGCATTCTTCCTCTTCCTCATTCCGCAGACCAGGGAGAACTATGTCACGCTCAATATCGGTTGCGTCCTCATCTTCATCGGGGTGTATATCGAGAAAGGGATGGGGCTTGTGATCCCGGGGTTTGTCCCGGACGTCCTCGGGGACTTCTACGAATATTCCCCGACCGGCACCGAGATGCTGGTGACGATCGGGATCTGGGCGACGGGGTTGCTCGTGTACACGCTGCTCTTGCGGATTGCCGTCCCGATCATGAACGGCGACTTCCACGTAGGCGAGGACGGGGTGAAACCGTACATCGGCGACCAACTGTTTCTTGTCCGGAAGCATGCGCCCGTCGCGGAAGAGGATCTCGATTCTCCCTGAGCGGTTTGTTCCGGTGGTTACTGTTTTTGCAAGAACGCCAGTACGTCCCTCAATTGAGCGCCGGTCATTTCCGGCCACGGAACTCCTTGGGTCACCATGGCCGCTTCCATGGCGGAGGTGTGGTTCCATAATTCCGCCGCGAACTGGGTGGTATTGATCGCTTTCATGGCTCCAAGGAGTTTTTGTTTGCCTTCCTCGGTTTTGAAGTGGCACTCGATGCATTTCTTCTGGGAGAAGATTTTCGCTCCTGTTGCGGCATCCCCGGGTTTATCCAGATAATTCAGCGAGTAAAGGAACACGATCAGGTCGCTCATCTCGGTTTCCGCGAAATAAGGCCATTGCATTTTTCCCTGATGATATTTTTGCGTCATCCTCCCGACGTGGTTCCAGATCTGGGTGGTAAGCTTTGTCACATTCGACTGGGCGACGGTTTTCCCGAGATCCGGGGCCTGCTTGCCGCCCTTTCCGAAGACCGAGTGACATTTGATGCAGCCCTTGTCGGCAAACAGTTTCTCCCCGTTCTCGGCATGCCCGACTCCGAGGAATACTTTTTTGCTTTTATCTCTATACGGTGCCTCTTTCGTCAGTGCGGCGAAGATGTCCGACATTTCGTTACCGGAGAAAACGGGGATGGAAGTACCGATCGTCGCCATCCGGCCGATCATCTCCGGCCCATGGTTCCACATTCGCTGCAACAGGACGACAGGGGACTGGTAAACGGCAAGGGAATCCAGCGGGGTTCCGTCTCTTCTCCCTTTTTTGCCCAGGGAGTGGCACTTGAAACAGGATTTCGACTCAAGAAGGGCCTCGCCGCGCCGGGCATCTCCAGGTTCTCCCAGGTACGGCAACATGTAGAGAAAGGAGACGAGTTCGTTCAGTTCGGTCGTGCTGAAGGTGGGGCGGTCCAGCACTTCGCGCCTCATGTAGACGGCCATTGCCGGCGCATGATTCCAAAGGAGCGAGAAGATATCCAGAAAGCTTCCGTAAAAACGGGAGGATTTGAGCTTGGGGCCGATTTTCCTCTCCCGCTCGAAGATCGAATGGCACTGGTTGCAGTGCTTCGCCTCGAAAACCTTTCTTCCGGGGATCAGGTCACTGACCAAGTGAGGTTTCTGAACTTCCATGGTCGACGATGTCGCAGGAGTCCTGCCGGGAACCCCGGCTTCCTTTTTCCCGCTTTGGTCGCATCCCGGCAGAACCGCCGCGATGAAGAAAATCAATCCGAAAGCGAAAATGTCGATCTTCCGGAAACGGATGCTGTTCATGTCTTTCGCCCCCTCCGAAATCCTCTTTCCGGTCTTGGTGGATCCTGCTATGACTCCACGTCTTTCTTGCGGCCTTTTCTCAAGCCGATGAACACGTACGTCAACACCGAGGACAGGGTGAAAAAAACCGGAATTGCGACGAGACTGATTCCGAGAGAGGCATCCGGGGCGTCGTGCAGCCTGAGGGATTCCGTGATCAGGTTCAGAATCCAGACGGCGATACCGGTGAATAACAGCCAGATCAGCGAGATCGAGAGGATCTGCAAGCGGTCGATCAATTTTCTGTTCATCATTCGTTCTCCATGCTACCAGTATACCGCCGTGTTCCCGGGACGCGACACCTCATCTACGGGGCCCCTTC
The DNA here is from genome assembly GCA_023489025.1 of Deltaproteobacteria bacterium. The sequence continues at coordinate 7,368 of JAMDCN010000002.1, forward strand.
CTCATCCCTTCGCCAAGGGCGTCTGCGGGTCCGGCATGTAGGAAGTGATCCGCTCGGTAACGGTCTTTGCGCTCTCCTGACGCCCCTCCTGGATTTCCCAGACCGAAACCACGGGGAAGAAGCGCGCGAACATCATGTACCCGAGGATAAAAACCGACACCCCGCCGAGGAACAACATCCATTCTGTGGAGGAGGGGATGTAGATCCCTGTCGGGTACGGAAGACGGGGATTGGCCAGGGAAGGCACCACGATGATCAGCCGCTCCAGCCACATGCCGATGATCACCGAGATGGATGCGATGAGGATGCCCGGAATCGTGCGGGTCTTCCGGTTGCTGAGCAGGATCAGCGGCAGGAAGAAGTTGCAGGTCACCATCGTCCAGAAATAGGGGGCGAACGCCCCGCTGAATTTGTACCAGAACACCCGCATTTCGTTCGGTTCGTGGCCGTAATAGCCGGTCAGGTATTCGGAAAACGTAAAATAGAACCAGAGCAGGGACATGATCAGCAACAGCACGCTAAGATAGTTGAAATGGATCAGCTTCAGATACCGTTCGAGATGGAAGACTTTGCGGAAGACGATCATCACCACCAAAATCGCGGCGATCCCCGAGAAGATGGCTCCCACCACGAAGTACGGTCCGAAAATGGTGCTGTGCCATCCGGGCTGCACGGTCATGGCGAAGATGTAGGAGATGATCGTGTGCACGGAAATCGCGATGGGGATCACCACGACCATCAGGATGTTCATTGCCCGATTCAGCACCTTGTGCTGCTGTTCTGTCCCCTGCCAGCCCCAGGAGAGAAATTCATAAAGCCACCTGGGTTTCACCCCCCGGTCCCGAAGGATCGCAATGTCCGGGATCATGGGGATGTAGAGGTAGACCGTGCTTGCGGTGAAATAGGCGGTGATGCTCGTGATGTCCCAGAGCAGGGGTGATTGCAGGCGGCCGTTGTAAAACAGGTGCGTCATCCTGTCCGGACGCCCCAGATCGATGATCGGATGCAACCCGCCGATGGCGAGCACGATGGCGGTGATGACTTCCGCCATTCGGGTGATCGGTCTTCGCCACTCCGCCTTGGAAAGGCGAAGGATCGCGGAGATCAATGTTCCGGCATGGCTGATCCCGATGAAAAAGACGAAATTGATGATGTAAAAACCCCAGGTGACCGGTTGGGCCATCCCGGTGACCCCAAGGCCGTAGTAGAGCTGCCGGATATAGACATACCCGGTGTACAGGATGATGACCAGCAGGACGGCCACGATGTAGTAGAAGCTTTTGCCCGGGTCTTCGATGGGGCGGAGCAAGTCGTACTCCGGATGGGGCGCGGCGGGAGTTTTTTCCATCAATCCACCTCTTTCAGATAGATCACTTTCGGCTCCGTTCCCAGGTCTTCCAGGAGCCTCGTCGCACGGGGGCTGCGGGAAAGGGGATTTACCCGGTGGCTGGTGTTTTCGAGGTCCCCGAAAACGATCGCTCCCGCGGGGCAGCTCTCGGCGCATGCCGTTTGGAAGTCGCCTTCGCGCAAGTTCCGTCCTTCGGACTTCGCCTGCTCTTTCGCTTTTTGCAGCCGGTGGACGCAGAAGGTGCACTTTTCCACCACGCCCACGGGCCGGACCGACACATCCGGGTTGGCGGTCTCGCGGATGCCGGGCGCCCATTCCGGTTTGTACCAGTTGAAGGATTTCACCGTGTAGGGGCACGCGGCCATGCAGTAGCGACACCCGATGCACTGGGGATAGATCTGCGTGACGATCCCTTCCTCGTTCTTGTAGGTGGCGCGAACCGGACAGACTTTCGTGCAGGGAGGCTGGTGATCGCAATGCATGCAGGGGCGCGGGAACTGCCGGACACGAAGCCGGGGGTATTCGCCTTCGTACACCGTCAGCATGTCCATCCAGAGCATGGTCCGGCCCATCTCCGATTCCTTCGGTTCCACGATGGCCACGTTGTTTTCCAGCTTGCAGGCCGCGACGCATTCTCCGCAGCCGGTGCATTTTTGCAAATCGATGACCATTCCCCACTTCATCGCTTGCGCTCCCTGTTATTTATTGACCTTCTCCACACGAACACGCGTCGATTGCCAGGAGGTTCGACCGCTGAGCGGGTCCACCAGGTGATCGATCAACGCGACGGGATTCGATCCGATGTTCTTGGCATACCTTCCGGATTCCTTGTGACCATATCCGAAAGGAACGCCCAGGATCTCGGAAGAAACGGTCGGGACGACCTTTACGCGCAATGTAACGGATCCTTTCACGGACACAACGCGAATGAGATCTCCATCCATGAGAGAGAGCCTCTTCGCTCTCTCCGGATGCATTTCTGCCCAAGGTTTCCAGTACAAGCGCGGGATCAGTCCGGAGACCTCCTGCAACAGCGGCTGGCTGGCCCCCTCCCCGGTCATGTTCATCAGGGTGGTAAAGGGCGCCAGGAGGAAAGAATCCGGGGTTTCCGTCTTCCGGATCGGGGCCTCCAACAGCGTGTGCAGGGGCGTGTCCCCTTTTTGCGTTTCCCGCCCGTAACTCAAAAGAGCCCTCTCCTTGAGGAGTGCGTCGAAACGGGCGACGGTGGGAAAAGTGAGCTTCTTTCTCTTTTTCCATTCCGCTTCGGGATATTCGCCGGGATCCCACCAGCCGCCTTTCTCTTGCAGCAGACGCCAGAAATCCGCAAACGCGGGGTAGCTGTACACCTGCCAGCCACGTTTCCGCAGCTCTCCGAGGAACTGGAGGGAAACGGCCTCGAAGAAGGGGGTTCCTTTCCCTGAAGCGAAGATCGGTTTCAACCGCGCCTTCAGGTAATCCGAGTAGGGCTTCCCTTGCTGGTCAGGGAGGGGGGTCGCCCCCATCCCTTTGGCCAGCTGAAGGAGAATGTCCCCGATGGAGCGAGCGCCGGTCATCGGGGGAACAATCGGCTGTTGCAGCCCCAGTTGGGAGAAGGGAAGATTCGGAACCGGCAACGTCATGTCCCACTGCTCCAGGTACGTGGTGGTGGGCAATACGAGGTCCGCGTACGGGGAGGTGTCGTCGATCAGGGTGGCGAATTGGACCACTTGGGGAATCCGGGACAGCCATTCCTGCCACGGTTTCCGATCGGTCGTCAGGTATAGCGGGTCGACCTGGGCGATCATCAACATGTTCAGGTCCGGAAGCTTCCCGGCGGAACGGAGGTGGGGCAGATCCTCCGAGGCCCAGTAGGCGGGGAGATCGGACTCCGGGGCCAATTGCGGTTTGAGGGAAAAGGCCCCCGATCGGGTGTTTACGGAAGGGACCGGGGTTGGGCCCCAGGGAAGCGGTACCGGCTCGCGCCATAACCCTTTTGCGGAGAAACTTCCTGAGAGGGCGTTGAGACCGGCCACCGCCCACTGGGTAAAAAGGGCGGTTTCGCTCCGATCCGACACGCCTCCGGAAAGGGCCAGAGGCGCTTTGGCGGAGCTGAATTCCCGGGCCAGCCGCAGCAGGGTTTCCGGGGGGACCCCGGTAATGGCGGAGACCTTGTCCGGAGGGTAGTCACGGGTGACCATGGTCAGGAAGTCTTCTTTCCCGCCCCGGAAGTCCTGCGTATAGCGGGCAATAAATTCCTCGTCGAAATTTTTATCCCGAAGGATCACGTACGCCATTCCCAACGCAAGGACCCCCATGCTCTCAGGCCGGACCTGTACCCATTCCGTCGCGTTTTTGCCGGCTTGGGACATGCGCGCGTCCACGTGCACCATCTTCAGGCCCGTTCGGGGCCGACTTTCTTTCAATTTCCCGTAGAGGCGGTTGAAATAGACCGGGGACGGGGGCCCCTCGAGGAGGTTTGTCCCGAACGTGAGAAGGTAATCGGTTTTTTCCAGGTCGAAGGCAAGGGGGGGGGATTCCCCGAACGCCTGCCAGAAACCGAGTTCGTTGATGCCCGGAGCCCGCCAGGGGAAAAAGTTGGTGGAGCCCATGCGGGTCACAAAATCCCCGGCGAAGTGCGTGAGCAGCGTGTTCCGGTCTCCGAAGAAAAACCCGAAACGATCGGCCTGTTTTTTCTTCAACAACCCCTGAAGCCCTTGGGATATCCGGCCGAGAGCTTCTTCCCAAGAGATGGGCTCCCAGGAGGATTCTCCTTTTTTCCCTTTGCGCCGCATGGGCTGGCGGATCCGGTCGGGGTGATAGAGCAGTTCCAGTCCGGCCTCCCCCATGGGACAGGTGAAGCCGGTGTTGACCGGTGCGATGGGATTGCCGAAAATCCGGACCGGGATCTCGTCGATCAAACGGACCCGGATGCCGCACCCCGCAGGGCATTGGCCGCAGGTGGACATCTTCCATGTTTCGATGCGGGGACCGTACTGCAACTTTTCGACCCATTTATCCGGGATCGCCCAGACCCGGGAGATTCCCCCGGCGGCAACGCCTGTGATCCCCAGCATCTGCAGAAAATTGCGACGGGTGATTTTCATGTTTTGCTCCCGGGACCTATCGATGACATGTCGCGCAATCGGTGTTCACGTGGTTTTTGGCATGGCAATCGATGCAAAACGCCATCTTGATGGGAAGATACGGTTTGGAAAACGGGAGCGTCATTCCGGGCACGTTCCCGTGGCACGTGAGGCAGGCGACCTTTCCGATCGACACATGTCGCCGGTGGGAAAAATAGGCGTAATCGGGCACCCGGTGAACCTGTATCCATGGGATGGGTTGATTTTTCCGGATATAATCCACCAGTTTTTTCTCTTCTTTGCTCTCCGTCATCGGTTGTTCGTGACAGTCTTTGCAAATTCCGATGTTCGGGATCGAGGCTTTTTCATGGGTCAGCACCCGGGTGTGGCAGTCAAAGCAATTCAAGCCGGCATCTTCGAGATGTTTTTTGTGATTATAAAGTATGGGTTGCGTATAGTTTACGCTTTCAGAACAACCGGTTACGATTAGTACACAGAGGATCGCGAAGGTTATGGAACAAAAGGCGAAATGCTTTTTCATGGATCCTCCAAGGGACTCTGGAACTTCCTTTCTCTTGGTATCGCCTGGAGCGCTCCGGAAACGGAGCCTCGATTGAGATGACGTTTTATCTTGAATCCTGGAACCTGTCAATTTTTTTTTGAAGAGGGGCCACGGAGTGTGAAGAGAATCGCTGCCGGCCGGGCACAGGGGAGAAGACTCGCGGAGAAGATGGGGGCGGGCATGTTCCTGTTGACAAGGCATGGCATTCCGGATATCTTCACCCGGATATTTTCCTCCGGATTCCGGCTGGCCCCGGCTCCGTATTTCCTGCAAACGCTACCAGGAGGAATACCGCGCGATGGGCAAACTTTTCGAGAAAATCCCGGACCCGCTGGCCAGACTGATCGTCGTCTTCCTGGCGCTGGTCGTGGTGGGGGTGATCGTCGTGGTCGTGCTGATCCCCAAGCCCATGAAGGACGTCGAGATGCAGTGGGCCGACGCCGTCAAGCGGGAACAGGCGAGGCCAGTCAAATATGCCGGCTTCCACGCCTGCGCGGAGTGCCACGACGAGATCTACGAGACGAAAAAGAAGGGATACCATCGGGATCTTTCCTGCGAAACGTGCCACGGCCCGGCGAAGGCGCACACGGAAGACCCGGACAAGGTAAAGCCGGTCATTCCCGCCGAGCGGACGTTCTGCCCGCAGTGCCACGCCTACAACCCGTCGCGGCCCAGGGGCTTCCCGCAGATCAACCCGGTGGCCCATAACCCGCTGAAAGCCTGCGCGAGCTGCCACAACCCGCACGACCCGAAGCCCCCGACCACGCCGAAGGAGTGCTCGGCGTGCCACGGAGAGATCGCCCGGACGAAGGCGGTGTCCCACCACGTGCAGCTGGCGTGCACGACGTGCCACGAGGTGCCCCAGCGGCACAAGGTATCCCCGTGGGCGGTCAGGCCGACCAAGCCGCAGACCCGCGAGTTCTGCGGGAAATGCCACGGCAAGGACGCGAAGGACAAGATGGCGAAGAACGCCCCGAAGATCGACCTGGCCGAGCACGGCGAGAAGTACGTCTGCTGGCAATGCCATTACCCTCATTCGCCGGAGGTGGAACAGTGAACGGCCGCAGGACATTCCTGAGAGGTTTCGTCTCGGTTCTCCTCTCCGGGGGAGCGATCGGGGGGATCCTGAAGATAGCGCCCTCGAAGGCGGACGCAAGGGAGGCTCCTCCGAAGGGGCAGAAATGGTACGGGTTCGGGGTCTCCGTCGACAAGTGCATCGGCTGCGCGCGCTGCATGGAGGCGTGCAAGACCGAGAACAACGTCCCGCGCGAGCCGTTCTTCTTCCGGACGTGGGTCGAGCGGTACATCATACGGAAGAAGGGGAGCACGACGGTCAAGGCGATCGAGCCGAACGCGGAGCCGTCGCCCGAGACCGCTTCGGACAAGTCGATCCTGCGCTCCTTCTTCGTGCCGAAGCTGTGCAACCAATGCGCAAGCCCCGCCTGCGTCCAGGTCTGTCCCGTCGGGGCCACGTTCCAGACGAAGGACGGCGTGGTCCTCGTGAACGAGAAGACGTGCATCGGGTGCCGGTACTGCATCCAGGCGTGCCCGTACGGCGCCCGGTATCTCCACCCGGTGACCCGGACCGCCGACAAGTGCACCTTCTGCTACCACCGGATCTCGCAGGGGCTCCTCCCCGCCTGCGTCGAGGTGTGCCCGACCCAGACGCGGGTCTTCGGCGACCTGAACGCCGCGGCGAGCCCCATGTCCCGATTCCTTCGGATGAACAAGATCCACGTCCTGAAGCCCGCGCTGAACACCGAGCCGAAAGTCTACTACGCGAACCTCGATGGAGAAGTCCGATGAATCCCGAATTCATACGCAGCCTTCAGGACCTGCTTCCCCAGATCCAGGGGTACATCTATCCGAACGAGATCGAGATCCACTGGGGCCTGCTGATCGTCGTCTATCCCTACATCACCGGGGTCGTCGCGGGGGCGTTCATCCTCGCCTCGCTGGTGAAAGTGTTCAACGTGAGGGAGGTCCAGCCCTTGTACCGGCTCTCCCTCCTCACCGCCCTCGCGTACCTTCTCGTCGCGCCGATGGCCCTGGTCGCCCACCTCGGGCACCCGGAGCGGTTCTACGAAATCCTCCTGACGCCGCAGACCTCCTCCGCGATGGCGATGTTCGGGTTCGTCTACGCCTGGTACCTGATGGCGGTTCTCCTTCTCGAGATCTGGTTCGTCCACCGGACCGACATGATCGAATGGGCCGAACACGAGACGGGAGTCATGCGGTTCATCCACAGGACACTGGCGCTCTACTCGCGGGACACGGGCGAGCGGTCTGTCGCGTTCGACCACAAGGCGCTCCGGGTGATCACCATCGTCGGCATTCCGTCCGCCTTCCTCCTCCACGGGTACGTCGGGTTCATCTTCGGCTCGGTCAAGGCGAACCCCTGGTGGAGCAGCGTGCTGATCCCGATCGTCTTCCTGTTCTCCGCCATCGTGTCCGGGGTGGCGCTGGTCATCCTTCTCTACATGATCATCACGCCGCTCCGGGGCGGGAAGATCGACATGCGGTGCGTCGACAAGGCGGTCGATTTCCTCTTCTACGCCGTCATCGTCGACTTCTCCCTCGAATTCGTCGATTTCATCCACCGGGTGTACCAGAGCGAGGAGGAGATCAAGATCCTCTCCGAGATGGTGATGAGCAAGCTGTTCGCGAGCCTCATCATCGTCCAGGTCCTGCTGGGGATGCTGGTCCCCCTCCTGCTCATCTCCCTCACCAAGATCTTCAAGAAGCGCTTCAGCCTGAACGAGGATCTGCGGAAGATGGTCTACTTCGTCGCCGTGATCCTCATCCAGTTCGGGATCTTCGCCACGCGGTGGAACGTCGTCATCGGGGGCCAGATGTTCTCGAAGAGCTTCCGTGGGCTCACCATGTACAAGATGGAGTTCGGAGGGATCGAGGGGCTTCTCTTCGCGATCCTGCTGCTTGCCCTGCCGATCGTCATCCTGGCCGTACTTCTGAAGATCCTGCCACCGTGGAAAGAGGTCCACGGGGAGGGGGTCTCCGAAGGTGTGGAGGTCGCGGGCTCCTGACGATCACGCGGCCCTGCAGACGATCGATCCCGTCCGCGGCGGGCGTCTTATTGCCTTTCCATGTCCGATGAATTTGCGGCCTTCTCTTTCCTTTCCAACTCCTCCTTGAATTTTCCCATGAACTCCGTTCTGAAATGATCGATTTCCATTGCCTCGTCGTAGTTGCCGGCGAGATAGAGGGCCATCCCTTTATAAACCAGCGCGTCTTTCACTCCGGAATCAACCCTCAAAGCCTCGTCAAAAAACTTGACGCTTTCACGGTACCTGCCAAGCCCCATCAGTGCGTATCCTCTTCCGATAAGCGCGAAAAGATCTCCTTTTTCTTGTGAGCAAACCTTTTCCAACGCATCAAGGGTTCCAAGCGCCTCATGGAACTGTCCGAGGTCATTGAGACAAGAGGATTTCAACCGGAGAGCCCTTCGGTTTTCCGGATCGAGGACCAGCTCCTTGGCACAGCAATATACCGCCTCTTCCAGGCACCCCCTTTGCGCTAGTGCGGTCGCTCCCTCCATCCATGGGATTTTCGCCCTCGCTTCGTCGACCCCGATGATTTTCATCATCAGGCTTTCGTAGGTCTCCTCGATGACCTTTCTGCCTGAAGAAACCGCCGGGAACCCATGACCGGGCAATACATTTCTGATGTCCTTTCCGAGCAATGCCCTTATTCCGAATAAATAATAATCCAACGTTCCTCCAGCATTACCGTCCGGCTCGGACATGGCGTGGGGCAGTACCATATCGCCGGAAAAGACGGTTTCGCTCGGGGCATGATATAGGCATATCCCGTCGATGGTATGCCCGGGCGTGTAGATCACTTCCCAATCAAGGCCGCTTAGCTCAAGAGTTTCTCCGCCCCGGACCTCCGTGACGCGGCAGCCGGATTTCCTGACCATGTCCTTGAGCTCGCGAGGGCTCGTTTCATGGAGGATGAGCTCGAAACCGCCGTTTTCGATGATGGTCGGGTACGATCTCAGAAGATCGAACACTCCCATCGCGTGGTCGCGGTGGCCGTGGGTAACAACGACTTTTTTGACGTCCGACGGCCTGTAACCTCGCCCGAAGAGATCGATAAAGGCGGTGTAATCGTTGCCGGGATCCACGATCGAGAGATACTTTCCCGTCGCGATGTATATGTTCGAGGAAAATTCGTATCCGGGCAGCAAGAGAAATTTTTCGAAAAACGGATCCGCCGCGGCGAGAAGACCCGACAGAGGCAGCCAACCGGGATGCTTCGTCTCCCACTCGTGCGAGGATTTCCCGTTCTCTGTCATATCCACCCGGCCCCTTCCCATGATCGGTGCCCGAACCCTCCGACTTTCGGTAAATTCCCCCTCCCCCGGTACGGCCGAACCGGGAGAGGGGTATGAGAAGGGAAAGGAAAAATCCCGGCGATCACTGGAATCCCCTTCGCCGGAATTTCCCCGGGCCTCACTCGATGTAGCCCACCTTGTAATCGAGCTTCATCTTGTCGTCGGGCCACCACTTGAAGCTTGTCTTTTCCTGGCCCGGATAGACGGGTTTATCGCCGATCTTTTCGACGATGAGCTCCAGGAAGTGGAATTCCGTCAATTTGTACTGCCGGATCACATCCGGCGGCAGCAGGACGGCAAGGCCCGACTCCTTGGACGTCTTCCACTCGAATGAGTCGTTCGGGGATGCGATCTTTTTCCCTTCGCTGTCGTAAACCCCAAGGATCTTCCCCGAGACCGGGATCCCTGGCTTGACATCGAGTTCTTCGTATAGTTCATCCGATATGTGCCACCACAGGGCTCGCTCCCCCGTCTTCAGGTATCCCCTCACGAGCATGGGGTCGTACCCGCAGACGCCCACACGGCATTTCTCAGGCATGTCGATCCTCCTTTTGCGGAAATCTCCTTGCCTCCATTTCCCCCAACGTGTTCCGAAGGTCCTCCACCTGGTTGCAGCAGCTCTCCATGAACTCCCGAACCTCGGATGGGCTGAGGTAGTCACACTCGTACATCCTTCTTATGTAAGGGGATATGTGGGTCTCGATCTCTTCCTGTAACTCTTGAGCCAGGTACTCCCATCCCCCGCCGGGGGGTGCCCAACCGAGATAATCCTTCTTCCAGTTGAGCACCATCCCCCTGATCGCGTCCAGTTCCTTTCGAACGTTTTCTTCCATCGGTCAAAACTTCTTCGGGGTATAGATCCCCTTTTCCAAGGCGTAGCATTTCTTGATGACGTTGAAATCCGTGACACACCAGTAGAAGGGCCAGTGGATCATCGTGCACCAGCCGATGAGGTCTGCGGGCGGGAACTTGGAGCCCTTCAGAACCGGCTTCAAGTGTTTGCAATCCCAGCAGACATGCCCCGTCTCCCGACCCTTCTCCGGGACAAGAATCGTGGCCAGGTATTCTTCGGGCGTTAATTTTTCCTTATCCACCATGTTGACCGCTCCTTTCTCTCACCATTCCTTGACTTCGCCCTTTTTCCGTTTCGCCTGGTACTCCGCCCATACCTCGGGAGACAGTTTCCGGATATCCCATTTGTAGGGGAAACTTCCGGCCAGGCCGGCGCTCGGAGGCTGAGGACGCCATCCCCGGACCGGCCTGCCCCTTATGCTGAACTTCACCATGTCGGCCTTGCCCAGGTAGATATGCCGGGGCAGGCATTCATAGGGCCTCGTCTTCCCCTTGAGGCCCGGGTAGTAGCCCTTGTACCCTTCCAGCGGCTTGTCCGCATAGAGGGGGCTTAAGTCCGGCTTCTCGCCGGGCTTTTCATCCGGTCCCCTGTACATGTGCCCCTGGATCATGTGGATATAGTAGACCCTCCCGCACTCCGCGCAGTTGATCTTCCCCTCCCAGTTCCAGAAGCAATAAGGATCCAGGTAGTTCACCGTGTTGCACGGTTTTCCTCCGACATCCTTCTTGCACCAAATGACATCCGCCACGGGGATCCCTCCTTTTAGATATAAGCCTTGTTGTACCACTCCTCGATCTTGCTCAACGGGATGCCGAGCAGGTCGCGGTAGATCTTGACGTTATCGCCGCCCACCGGCCTCCAGATCCAGTTCGTTCTCCGTGGGGTTTTGGATAACAGCCCGACGCTGTGGCCGCTCTGCAGCAGCACGTCTCCGTAGAGGGGATCGTCCAGCCACCGGATGGTCCCCCTCTCCCGGTAGTGCTCGCACTCGTAGACCTCACGGTCGTTCATCACGGGCGCGGCAAGGATCCCCGCATCCGTGAGGGTCTTGACGACCTGCGACCGGGTCTTGTCCGCGGCCCATTTCTCCAGGGCCGCGTAGATCTCGACCTGGGGCTTGGCATCCACACGGTCCTTGTGCGTCTTGTATTTCCCGTAGAGATCCTTCAGTCCGGTGATGTCGCAGAGTTCCTTGAAGTCCGGGTCGTTGAAGGCGGAAACCATCACGTACCGGGCGTCGAACTTGTCCTGCGGGTTCTGGGCATCGGGGAAGTCGGACTTGCCGCACAGGATGATCCCGTGGACGCTTAACTGGGTGTCCCAGTTGCCCCAGCGCTGTCGGACAATTCCGAACCGGCCGTAGAGGGGCACGCTATACTCGGAGAACCGGGCGGGGGTCTGCACCTGGGAGAACTCGATCATGGTGCCCAAGCCGGTCTTCCTCCTCCAGTGGATCGCCGCCAGTACCCCGTGGGTGATCAGGGTTCCGGAACCCCAGTCGATGATCCAGTTGGAGTGCTTGGCGCAGTGCCCGCCCATGTACTCGTGCATCCCGGTGATGGAAGCGAACCCCGCGTGGGCCTGGCCCAGGATGTCGTAGGAGCCGCCGAAGACCTTCGGCCCGTACCCGAAGCCGCCGCCCCATACGTAGATGAACCTCGGGTTGATCTCCTGGAGGTACCTGTAGCTCATCTTCCAACGGTCGAGAGTTCCCGGCCTGTAGAGCTCCGTAAGCCCGTCGCTCATCTTGACGAGCCGGTAGAAGACGTCCACCATCTCGGGGATGTGGTAGTCCATGCTCAAATAGAGCTCGTTGACGTTCGCGCCCAGGAAGCCGAAGCCGGTGCCGGTCATCGGCCTCGTGTCGTGCAGGGGATACAGGTACGCCTCGTTGAACGGGGAGGTGTGCCGCATGGCGTCCCCCATCCTCGGGATCTCGATCTTGACCACCTCGGCCCCGAGCTCGGCCAGGTTCGCCGCGGAGTGGGGGGTGAAGATGTACATGGTGCAGGAAAGCCACCGGATCCCCTTCAGCGCCTCGGGCTTCGACCATTCGTTGCCGGGGTCGAAGGCCTTCTTACAGTACTCCTCGTAGGGGATCTTCATTTCTTCGAGCTCTCCCTTGCTTTTTGGGCCGGGAAGATCCTCGATCCTTGTCTCTCTTGGATCTTTCGCCATCTCAAATCACCCCCCTCTCCTTCAGGTCGTCGACTTTCGTCGGACCCATACCGAGCCACCTGCTGTAAATCTCGTTGTTGTCTTTCCCCAGCGCTCTGCCGATCCACTTGACCCTGTGCGGTGTCCTGACCTGGAAGGCATTGTTGGGGGTAGCGTAAAGCAGCGTCCCGTAGTCGCTCTCCAGGGTGTATATCCAGGGTCGATACTTGAAGTGCGGGAATTCACAGACCTCATCGAAATAAAGAACGGGGCCTGCCGCGATTTCATAATCCATGAGCTTCTCTTCCGCTTCCACCCTGTTGATGTCCCGGAGCCACCGGGTAGTCAGGGTGTACGTCTTGATCAGGGCGTGCAGAGCGTTCCTCGCTCCCACCTCCTTGAGGAAGGGGTCTTCATGGATCAGCCGGCCGAACTGGGGGTAGTCCCGCTCGATGCACATGCCGATCCGGTACCAGAGCCGGTCGCTCTGGCCGCCGATCATCATGTAGCCGTCCCTGCAGGGATTCCACTCGTACTGGTTGAGGTTGGGGTCCCAGCCCCCGGTTCTCGCCTTGATGCTGGCGTTGAAACCGTACCAGCCGAGATCGAAGTCGAGGATGTCGAACAGGGCCTCGGCGCCGGAAATCTCGATAAACTGCCCTTCTCCGCTGAACTCGTCTCTCCAGTAGAGGGCCGCCAGGATGTTGACCGCCGCCTGCTCACCGGCGATGTAGTCGGCAGCCCATACGCCGGACCGGGTGGGGTCGCCCCCCTTGCCCCTGGGGAGCTGGTCCTGCGGGAAGCCGGTGTTGTGGAGGAAGGCGTTTGTGGCTTGGGCAAAGGGGTCAAGCTCCCACTGACCGTGCTTCGACACCCTGTCCTTGTAAGGGCCCCACTGCCCGCGGAGACCCACCCAGCAGTAAACGAGCCTCGGGTTGATCCGGGAGAGCTGCCTGTACCCGACCCCGAGACTGTCCATGAAGCCGGGGAGATGCCCTTCCACGATGACGTCAGCGTGAAGGGCAAGCTTCTTGAGAATCTCCCGTCCCTCCTCGGTCTCGATATCGAGCGTAATGGAATGCTTGTTCCTCATCTCGTTAATGAACCCGAGGCCGCACGTCTCACCGGTTTCCTTGTCGGCGAGCATGTACTCCTCTCTCCCGAAGGGGGTCAGCTTCCTCAACGGATCTCCCCCCGGCGGCTCGATGCAGATCACCTCGGCCCCGGCCTCGGCGAGACAAGAGGAGGCGAACTTGTGCCCCAGCCTCCAGAGGCCGATATCAAGAACCTTGAATCCTTGAAGAGCCTCAGCCTTTCCGAAGCCTTTCTCGAACCTGAGATTATCCTCACACCATTTGCCGAACTCTTCCGCCTTCCGCTTTGCATAGACCTTCATGACTTCTTCCGGCGGAGGGGGCGGCGTCACCGGCCAAGGTCTGACATCGGGCCCACACAACGGCAAGGTGTCCGCCCGATTTTTTATCTCGATATCCCTTTTTTCTTTCGCCATCTTTCAACCTCCCATCCTTGCATCACAGGGGCGTTTTCGATAAAGGTTCGAGGCCGTGAGATCCCCGTCATCAGTTGCTGAGATCCGGTCTGTCCGTCAATTGCGGCCATGGCCGGCCACGGGCTGCCCTGGACAGGTCGAGGATGTCTTGGGCCACCTGCTCCAGGGTTTCTCCGAGCTCCAGGTAATCGTTCCGAAGACAGTTGAGGTAGAAGTTATAGAGCATCTTCCCGGTCCTCTCGCTGGTTCCGTAGGCCAGAAAGTGTCCCTCCTCAACGTTCCTCCGGTGGGTTACCAAAAGGAAAGCGTCGATGCCCATCCCTTCCTGTCCATCGAAATGGATATCGTCTACTTTTCCATCGACGATATGTATGACGGCCTCTTTCAAGAAGGTCACCTCCTTCCCCGAGGCAAAAGGCACTCAATCCTCCCGATGAATCGCCTCTCTCCCGAATGCGACGAAACGAAAACAGTATCTTCCGATCGCCGTCCACCAAGGCGGACCGGGAAGACACCCTTCACCACTAAACTCATCAAGATGCGTGCCAAGTGGGAAACGCTTTGCTCCACGCCGGTCCGTCGCCTGCTTCCCCGTTGTTTATCGAGGAAGTAGCGGCCCTTTCGGCCGGAACGAGGGAGCGGGGAGGCAGTCAGGGAAGATGCGGGGATTGTGCGGAATCGGACCTTGCGAGGAGATAGGCGCTTGGATCAAAAGGGATTCATGTCCATCCGGAACTGTATGGAAACGGACCCCACGCCCCTCCTATCCGCCGGTCGCGGCCCTCTTTCCCAGGCCGTACCGGCGGATTTTGCTGTACAAGGTGCTCCGGCTCAACTGGAGGCGGCGTGCCGCATCGTGCTTGTTCCAGTTGGACTCCTCAAGGGCCTGCAGGACCAGGACACGCTCGTTTTCCGAGAGGGAGATCCGGACTGGCTCGCCGGCGGCCCCCTTTAATAAAAAGGGGGGCATATGCTTTCTCTTTATGGTTTCTTCCTGGCTGATGATGACGGCATAGCTCAGAGCGTTTTCCAACTGGCGGACATTCCCGGGCCAATTGTAATCCATCAGGACCTTCATGGCGTCGGAAGATATTTCCTGGATTTTTTTCCCTTCCTTCAGGCAGAACTTTTTCAGGAAATGCCGGGAGAGCAGGGGGATATCTTCCTTGCGCTCGCGCAGGGGGGGCATGTGTATGGAGAACACGTTCAGCCGGTAATAAAGGTCTTCCCTGAATCGCCCCTCTTCCACACCCCGCCGGAGATCCCTGTTGGTCGCTGCCAGTATGCGGACGTTTGCCTCGATGGTTTCCTCTCCGCCTACCCGTTCGAAACGGCGGTCTTGCAGAAATCGAAGCAGGAGGACCTGGGTAGCCAGGGAGATGTCGCCGATTTCGTCGAGGAACAGCGTTCCCTCCTGAGCCCGTTCGATCCTGCCCTTTTTCTGGCGGATGGCCCCGGTGAAGGCGCCCTTTTCATGGCCAAAGAGCTCGCTCTCCAGCAGGTTCGGCGAATAGGCCGAACAATTGGCGACCATGAACGGCCCCTTGCGGCGGTAGTTCTGCTTGTGGATAGCAAGGGCGACCAGCTCCTTGCCGGTTCCGTTTTCACCCGTGATGAGAACGGTGGTATCCGACATGGCCACGAGGTCGATCAGGTCATAGATTTTAATCATTTTCTCGCTCTGGCCGATGAGTTCGCCATGGGAGATTTTCTCCGGGGATCGATCACGGATCCGGTTGATTTCCGAGTCGTACAGGACAAGGTGCCGGATATGCCCGGCAACTTGGGCGAATAAGGCATGGAAGAACCGGAGGTTTTCCCTGGAGTAGTTTGTGCAGGCATGCGAGCCCAAGAGGAAGTAACCTATGCAATGCTGTTGGACGAAGATGGGCAAGCCGAACCAGCTCGGGTAAATCTCCGCGACGGCTTTAAAAAAAGGGTGCACGTTCGTGCCATCTGTAGAGGTGACGACCTGTGGGTCTTTCGTCGATCGGAGATGCCGTACGAACTCCGAAGCGAGTCCGACCTTCTCCATTCTCTGATGCAATCCGCGCAACGGCTCGACGACGTCGGGGCGGCATTCTTCGAACGGAAGGAACCGGTCGCTGTCCGCATCGAGTATCAGGAACAGCGGATCGGAATCGGGGAAGATTCCTTCGGCGAAGTCGTGGAGGGAATGGATGAGTTCTTGAAGGGAGTCCTCGGCGCTCGCCCGCCGCGAAATTTCAAAGAGGGTTTCCATCTGGTGCTGGGTTTTTTGCAGTTCCTTGGAGCGGAAGGCCAAGGCCTCCTCCATCCTCCGCTTTTCCGTGACATCGCGCTCCATCCGGATGATCAACTCCACGTGGCCGCCGCTGTCGATGAGCGGGTAGGTCAGAATTTGCAGCATCCGCTCCTGCCCCTCGGCGTTGAAGTGAACCTTGTCGCACTGGGCGGGACGCTTCATCACTGCCGATTCCCGGACGGGGCAATGGATTCCATCCTCCCAACAGGGGGTCTTCCTGCCCAGCATGACCGCGTAGCACGGTTCCCCCAGAACCTTTTCCGCATCGAGCCCGACCCGGGCGAGAAAGGAGGTGTTGGCTTGCGCGATTCGGTGCGTTCCGGGGTCGACGACGATGAGATTATCGGTAATGTTATTGACGATCTTTTCGCTGAATTCCTTGGCCGAACGAAGCTCCGATTCAACCCGCTTCATGTGGGTGATGTCCGTGACGATTCCCACGGAACCCAGGAAGGTGTCGTTGACCATCAGCGGCGCCGCGGAGATCATGCCCACGAGACAGGTACCTTCCCTGTTTTTGAAGTTTAACTCGTATACATCCGATATTCCCTTGCGGCGGCGGTCCAGCTGGTATTTCAACACGGCCATCGAACCTTCGCCCATGAGATCGAACACCGACTGCCCCATGATCTCATCGGGACTGTACCCCAGCATTCCGGCCAGTCGCCTGTTGGCGAAGGTCACCCTGGCTTCGTCGTCCACGCAGAAGATGCCTTCCTTGGCCGTCTCCACGATGATCTGATACCTCTCGTCGGATGCCTTGATCCGGTGTTCGAGGTTCTTCCGTTCGGAAATATCCCGGCTGTGCTCGATGGCCTGGATAACGTCTCCTCCAGCATCCCTCACAGGGTAGGCGTGTATTTCGAAATGCCTGAGACGCCCGTTCGGTAGCCGGATTACTTTTTCGCGCATCTGCGATTCGCCGCTCTGGAAGACATCTTGGATATGGCACTCCTCGCAAACGGCGCTGCGGCCGTGGAACACCTCGTAACAAAGTCTTCCCATCAATTGCTCGGGTTCGCGATGATAGATGGTCATCAGGGCCTGGTTGGCCATCACGATCCGGTAGTTTCGGTCATAGATGACCAGGGGATCGGTGATGCTGTTCAGGACCCTGATCAGGAACTGTTCACGCGGCGTGACAGTACCCACTTCCCGTTTCCCGGGGGTCACGATGATATCGATACGTCAGCCATTGATAAGCGCTCCATATGGTTTCTCCGTCGGATTGTGTGTAAGGGATGGACAGATGCCAGGGCCGCCAGCCGGATATATGGAACAAACCGGCTCAAATACGGTTTTACTCGTAAATCTTACAACATCACCGAGCTGCGCTACAACCTGCTCCGAAGGTGTGGAGGTCGCGGGCTACTGACGGTTCACGCTGCGCGGTGGAGTTCCGGATACCGGAAGCGGACCCACAGGCCGACGAGCAGGCCCGCGGCGGCGAGGGCGGCGAGGGCGGAGGGGGCGGAGGTCATCGCGGCCAGTCCCCCGAGAAGAAGGCTCCCCACCCGCAGGAGGCCGAGGAAGAGGGAGACGTAGATCGCCATCACCCGCCCGCGCAGGTTATCCGGCACCCGCTCCTGCAGCAGCGAATTCGCGGGGGCGTTCTGCAGCACGAAGGCGAACCCGACCCCGACCAGGAGCAGGATGGCGGCGGGGTAGCTCCGGCAGAAGGCGAACGCCAGCAGCAGGACCGGGAACGTCAGGCTCCCCGCCGTGATGGCCGCCCCCTTGCGTGCGCCGACGCGGTGCGACGCGGAGTAAAGCGATCCGAGGACCGCTCCGACCCCCGCCGCGGACATGAGAACCCCGTACCCATCGGCCCCGCGGCCGAAGATCTCCCGCGCGTAGATGGGGATCAGCACGTGGTACGGCATGGCCAGAAGCGCCGACAGGGAGATGAGGACGACGACGGCCCGCGGCAGGCGCTCCTTCCGGAGATAGCGCACCCCGCCGAGAAGGTCCTTCGCGGATTTGCGCCCTCCGCCGGTACGGCGGATGAGGGCCACGTCCATCAGGAACAGGCCGAAGAGGACGGCGAGGAAGCTTGCCCCGTTGATGAAGAAGGCGCCCGCGACGCCCGAGACGGCGATGAGCACCCCGGCCGCGGCGGGACCGAGGACGCGCGCGGCGTGGAATACCCCGGAGTTGAGGGCGATGGCGTTCGACAGGTCCTCCTTCCCCACCAGATCCACGACGAAGGCCTGCCGGGCGGGGGTGTCCAGCGCCTGGACGGCCCCGAGGAGGAACGCGAGGAGGAGGACGTGCCAGAAGCGCACCATCCCCGTCCAGCAGAGGGCGGCGAGCAGGAACGCGAGGGCCATCATCGCGGCCTGGCACCAGAAGATCACCTTGCGTTTCTCGAAGCGGTCCGCGATCGCGCCGGCATAGAGGGTGAGGGGAACGAGGGGGATCGCCCCGACGAAGTTCACGAGGCCGAGATCCCGCGCGGAGCCGGTGAGCTGGTACACGAGCCAGTTCTGGGCGATCGTCTGCATCCAGGTGCCCACCAGGGAAGTGAGCTGGCCGAAGAACCAGAGGCGGAAATTGCGGTGGCGCAGCGCCCGGAACGTCGAGGCGAGCGCGCCGTTCCAGGCTCGGGGCACCTATTCTTCCTTGCGGAGGAAAAGCGCGCCCAGCGGGGGAAGCGTGAGGGAGACGGAGTGGGAATGCCCCATCCAGGGGACGCTCTCCGCCGCGACGGAGCCGCCGTTCCCGGCGTTGCTCCCGCCGTAGGCGGCGGCGTCGCTGTTGAGCGCCTCGCGGTACCGGCCGGACCAGGGGACGCCGACGCGGTACTTCTCCCTCGGGGCGGGGGTGAAGTTGAAGACGCACACGACGGCGTCGTCCGGATGTTTCCCGCGCCGCAGGAACGAGACGACGCTGTTGTCCACGTCCCGGAAGTCGATCCACTCGAAGCCTTCGGGACGGAAGTCGACCTCATGGAGCGCGGGGACTTCCCGGTAGAGGCGGTTCAGGTCGCGGACGAACCGCTGCACCCCCTGGTGGGTGTCCCACCGCAGCAGGTCCCAGGAGAGCGGCCGGTCGTGGTTCCACTCCTCCCACTGGGCGAACTCCCCCCCCATGAAAAGGAGCTTCTTTCCCGGGTGGGCGTACATGTAGGCGTAGAGGAGGCGCAGGTTGGCGAACTTCCCCCACAGGTCGCCCGGCATCTTGTCGAGCATCGAGCGCTTCAGGTGCACCACCTCGTCGTGGGAGAAGGGGAGGATGAAGTTTTCGTGGAAGGCGTACAGCAGGGCGAAGGTGAGCTGGCCGAAGTGGTATTTCCGGTGGATCGGATCCTTCTCGATGAAGGAGAGCATGTCGTGCATCCATCCCATGTTCCACTTGAAGGTGAACCCGAGCCCACCGAGGTACGCCGGCCGCGACACGGCCGGCCAAGCGGTCGACTCCTCCGCCACCGTGATCGCGCCGGGGTGCCGTTCGTGCACCAGTTCGTTCATCCGCTTGATGAAGGCGATCGCCTCGAGGTTCTCGTTCCCCCCGTGGACGTTCGGGACCCACTCGCCCGGTTTCCGGGAGTAGTCGAGGTAGAGCATCGACGCCACGGCGTCTACCCGCAGGCCGTCGATATGGTACTTGTCCAGCCAGAAGAGGGCGTTCGACAGGAGGAAGTTCGCTACTTCCCGGCGTCCGTAGTTGAAGATGAGCGTTCCCCAGTCCCGGTGCTCGCCCCGCCGCGGGTCGGCGTGCTCGTAGAGGTGGGTCCCGTCGAACCGCGCCAGCCCGTGGGCGTCGCGGGGAAAGTGGGCCGGAACCCAGTCGAGGATCACGCCGATCCCCTCGCGGTGGCACCGGTCGACGAACGCCATGAACTCCGCCGGGCCGCCGTGGCGCGACGTCGGTGCGAAGTACCCGAGCACCTGGTACCCCCACGAACCGTCGAACGGATGCTCCGCCACCGGGAGGAGCTCGATGTGGGTGTATCCCATCTCCTTGACGTAGGGGACGAGGTCGTCGGCCAGCTCCCGGTACGACAGGTACGGCCCCTCCTCGCCATCCTTCCGTTTCCAGGAGCCCAGGTGGACCTCGTACACCGCCATTGGCGCCTCGAGGACGCTTCGTCGCGCGCGGCTCTCGAGCCAGGACGCGTCCCCCCACTCGTGCCCTTCGAGGGCGCAGACGATCGTCCCCGTCCGCGGCGGGTGCTCGAATCGGAAGCCGAACGGGTCGGTCTTGCTTAGCAGTTCGCCCGTGCCCCGGGAGCGGATCTCGTACTTGTAGACCTCCTCCTCGACGACGCCGGGGAGGAAGATCTCCCAGATCCCGGACTCTCCGCGGTTGCGCATCGGGTGCACGCGGCCGTCCCAATGGTTGAAATTGCAGACGACGGAGACGCGCTCCGCGTTGGGCGCCCACACCGCGAACGCCGTGCCCCGGACCCCGCCGATGTCGACGACATGGCTCCCCATCTTCTCGTACTGCGCCAGGTGGCTTCCCTCGGACAGGAGATGGATGTCGAAGTCGGTGAGGACCGTTCCGAACGCGTAAGGGTCGTGCTGCGTCCACCGGTAGCCGTCGCCGGCGGTGATCTCGAGCCGGTACGGGAAGATCTCCGTGTCGAGCGGGAAGTGCGTCTCGAACACCCCGTCGGGGTGGATGCGGGTCATGGAGGCGCGCCGCGTCGAGCCGGTGTCGCGCACCACCTGGACCTCGCGGGCCCGGGGCTGGGTCACCCGCACGGAGACGAAACGCCTTCCTCCTTCCTCCACGACGTGGGGGCCGAGGACGGAGAAGGGGTCCCAGTGACGGGCGCCGACGAGGAGGTCGAGGTCCTGCTTCCGGAGGGTGGCCTTCATCGCCCCTCAATTGTAGCGGAAACGGAAAGAGAAGGGGCCGCCGCGGTGGCCGGGCGCATCACCGATGCACGCGGAACATGATCTCCTCGATGTCCTTCCCTCCGCCGCGCGACTCCACCGAGGCGACGACGCGGTAATTTCCCGGGCGGGCGTTTCCGGGGAGCGTGATGGGGACGACGGAGCGCCAGGTGCCTCCCTCGCGCTCGATGTCGACCGAGGCCTCTCCCACCTTGCTGCCGTTGAAGAGGATCTCGCGGCTCTCCCGCACGGCGACCATCACGTCTTCCCGCGGGGTGAGGACGGCGTAGGTCAACTGGATCTCCACGGTGTCGCCCGGGGCGGCCGTGGGGGGGTTGGTCCGCACCCGCTCGATCTTGAGGCGCGTTCCCCTGGCCGGGTTGTACCCCGTGTAGATGCGCCGCGTCTCGGCGAGGGTTTTCTCCCGCTGGTCGTGGTAGTTCCCGACCAGCCCGCCGGCGAGCGCGCCCAGCAGACCCCCGACGACCGCGCCGCGCTTTCCGCCGAGCAGCCCCCCGACGACGGCTCCGCCCACCGCCCCCGTCCCGGCGCCGACCGCCGCCCCCCGGTGCTCCCGCATTCCCCCGTTCTGCGCTGCGCACCCGGACAGGATCGACACGAACAGGGCGGCGATCGTCGCGAGGCTCACGATTTTCCGCATGGACACCCTCCCTCGATTTCCCGCAGTTTTTTGACGCACTCGACGCTCACCGTATTCAAGTAACTTCAATTCTTAAAGACCGTAACATTCGGCCCTTAGATGGTGAACTTCCGCGACGGCGCGTCCCTTCGGGCCGCGTGGACCGGAACGTCGGGGAAGCGGTGGCCGGAGAGGATCTCCAGCACGGTGCGGCGGGCCAGTTCCGGCGTGTTGTGATCCGCGCTCAAGTGGCACAGGACGACGGCCTGCGGCGTCTTCCGGCTCTCCTGGAGGACCCGCACCAGGAACTTCCCGGCCTGGGTGTTCGAGAAGTGTCCCACGTTCGACCCCACCCGTCCCCGGTCGAGCCGGGGGCTCCGGTTCAGCATCTCTTCGTCGTAGTTCGCCTCGATCAGGATCAGGTCGCTGTCGAGGAACCGCTCGAAGAGGCCGTTCTCGTTCTGGCCGAGATCGGTCGCCATCGACACGCGGACGTCCCTGGAAGCCGAGGTGAATGCGAAACCGCAGGTGACCCCCCGCGCGTCGTGGGGAACGCGGAACGGTTCGACCCGGATCGCCCCGATGGAGAACGTCTCGCCGTCCGTGAAGGGGCGGACTGGGCAGGGATCGGGGGACCGGGAGAGAACCTTCTTCGAGAAGCCGTCCAGGTTTTTCCGGTGAAGGTGGATCGGAATCTCGAACCGGGCGCAGCACGCCACCGCGGAGCCGTTCACATGGTCGCCGTGGAGGTGGGAGATCAGCAGCGCGTCCACATCGTCCCACACGCGGTCGGCCTCAGAGAGGGCGGCCACGAGACCTCGTT
The DNA here is from genome assembly GCA_023489025.1 of Deltaproteobacteria bacterium. The sequence goes on from JAMDCN010000002.1 coordinate 29,805, forward strand.
GGGACGGCAACCCCGCATCGACCAGCAGGACGGTCCCCGCGTGCTCCACGAGCGTCAGGTTCCCGGAACTGCCGCTGCGCAGCGGGGTGACGTGGAATCCCACGGCTGGTCCGCCTCGACTTCCCTTACGGCGCGTACCTCGTGAAGACGAAATCGTTCCCCTTGACGTTGGCCTGGTGGCACGGGAAACACGTGGCGTGCACCTTCTCGTCCGCGGGCATGCCATCGATGAACCGGCCGAACCCCCACCCGCCGGTGGAGGCGTATTTCTTCGAATCCTTCACCATGAACTCGATCCGCGGCGCCA
>JAMDCN010000096.1 GCA_023489025.1 Deltaproteobacteria bacterium
GTTTTCCCGGCAGCGTGCCGAAGTGGTGGAACTGGCAGACACGCCATCTTGAGGGGGTGGTGGGGAAACCCGTGGGGGTTCGAGTCCCCCCTTCGGCACCATGACAAAATTTCGAGGGAGCCCGGTGTTGAATCGGTGCTCCCTTTTTCATTTTGTCATGGTGCCGAAGGGGGGCGAGAACGGGCGAGGGGCGCCGACGGGTAGGAGGAAAAGGGCGACGCACGGGAGCCCGTCAGCCCCTCGCCCCGCCGCAAAGGCCGGAGCCCTGGATGGGCGGAGGCTCAGGCGGTCGAGTCCCCCCAACACCGGATCGAGTGAGCAACAAAAACCTCTCTCGCGCGACGTCCCGGACGCGGTTGCGGTCGTCGGGCCTGGTGTCGCGACCAAATCCGGCAGAGGAGCGAAGCCCATCGGTCCCGCCGCTCCCGTTCGACAGACCCTTCCCGATGTTGTAACATATGTTATTACGTCGGACGGGAGGTGCTTATGTTCAAGGTGAAGGTGAGGAGGGTCGGCAATTCGCTCGGCGCGATCCTGCCCAGCGAGGTGGCCGCCCGTATGCACGTCAAAGAAGGCGACAGTCTCTCCGTGACCGAGACGCCCGACGGCGTCCAACTCTCCCCCTATGACCCCGACTTCGACGCGGCGATGGAGGCGTTCGAACGGGGCAGGACGCGATTCCGCAATACGCTGCGCCGGCTGGCGAAGTGAAGCGCCGCATCCGCTGGGTGCCGGAGGCGGCCGTACGGGCAATGCACGCGGAACTTATCGCGGAGCATGGAGGGAGAGCGGGAATACGAGACGCCGGCCTGCTTTCGTCGGCCCTTGCGCGTCCACGGAACCGACGGGCCTACGGAACCTCCCCGTCGCTGTTCGACCTTGCCGCCATGTACGGCGTTGCGATAGTCAAGAACCATCCATTTGCCGACGGCAACAAGAGGGTGGCCCTGATGGTCATGTACGTATTCCTGGAGATCAACGGATATCGCCTGGACGCGCCGGAGGTTGAGGCGGCGGACGTGATGCTGCGCCCAGCCGCGGGGGAGCGCGATGAGAGGAAACTCTCGGGATGGCTTAAGGCTAATTCCACCGCTTTCCGCGGGCAGGAATAAGGATATGGGGGCAGACCTCGGCTGGCGAGGGATTCTGGTATTGCAATCCGTGGCAGCCTTGCCGCCCGCGATTGTTTTCGACCTGCCGATGCTGGAGGAATACGATACCGTTTGATCTTCTCGCTCGATGGATCATCCTCGTCTCGTACCAGCAGGGACCGGAAACGGAAGAAGATAGATACATTTTGTGTGTCAAATGAGATACAATAATGCCCAAATCCGGAAACCGGAGGGTAACGGAATGCCCAGGACCGCCATGATCCATGCCCGAACAGATGCGGGTCTGAAGTCCGAGACGGAAACGATCCTGAAAGGCCTCGGCCTTTCTTACACGGAAGCGATCAACCTGTTCCTCAATCAAGTTCGGATGAGGAAAGGGCTCCCGTTTCCGGTTGAGATCCCGGATACGGTCTCGGTGTCTTTGATCGAGCGGAGTCGGCGGCGCTTTGTATTTAAGAAGTCCCTTCGTGTTCGCGTCGGCATCGAGGGAGGAGTCTGGGTGCTCGAACATGTTCCATTGGGGATCCTGGCATATGGCTCCACGCGGGAGGAGGCGTTGGCCGCCTTCCATACGGATTTTGTATCGGCATGGGATCAGGTCGCCAAGGAAGTCGATGCGAAACTCACTCGGGATGCTCGGAGTCTGAAGAAACGGCTCCTTTCCCTCGTGGATAGGGTCGAGGCTGCCTGATGGGCGGACCCCGGAAGACGCGGACCATCCGGTCGGCGCTTCTCTCGAAGGGTTTCATCGCCGACGACACCCATCACGAGATGTACTGGTTTGTCTTCGACGGAAGGAAAACGTCGATCCGTACCCGGATCAGTCACGGCGTCTCTGAGTACGGGGACAACCTTCTGGCGCTCATCGCCCGTCAGGTCGGTTTAAGCAGGCAGGAGCTATACCGCCTCGTCGACTGCCCGATGGATGGCGAGAAACTGAAGAGGCTATTGGCCGAGCGCGGGAAGGTTCGACCGTAGGACCGCGATGGACATACGAATATGATTCAAGACAGGTAGGTCATTCCGGGGAGGTTTGGATGAAGAATCTCTTTCCCTCGAGCATCCGGGCGAAGTTGATCCTCCTTGGAGTGTTGGCCTTCCTTCCCGTCGTCCTGGTGACCGTCTTCAACTCCTGGTATCAGAGGAGACTGGAGGTTGCGGATGCCAAAGAGAGGATGGCGAAAATCCTCGACTTCGCGATTCTCCATGAAGAGGAGGTTATCCGGGTAACCCACCGGATCCTTGCGACACTGGCGGAAGTGCCGATCATCCGCGAGGGCGGAGGTCCTGCGAGCGAATATCTCGCCCGGCTCCTGAAGAACAGTCCCGAGTATGCGAATATCGGGCTCATTCGGCCCGACGGTCAGGTGATTGCCAGCGCGCTCCCCTTCAAGAAATCTTTGAACTTGTCCGACCGGTCGTATTTCCAGGACGCCATCAATGCCCGTACCCTCTCCGTCGGCCAGTATCAGGTCGGGCGGATTACCGGGACCCCCGTGATCAACTTCGGCTACCCGGTAATTGATCGGCAGGGGAAGTTGACAGCGGTCATCTTCGCTGCTCTGGATCTGTCCCGTGTGACGGAGTTCGAGGCCGAGATACACGTCCAAACACCCGCGAACTCCACCTATGTGAAACTTGACAGTCACGGCTCGGTCTTGTCCGCCTATCCCGAAGCACAGGTGTTCGGCAGGGGGCATCCGCTGGAGGGATCTCTCTTCCAGAGAATCTCGAAAGAGAAAAAGGGTACGTTCGAAGCGGTCGGAGCGGACGGCGTGGAGCGCCTCTTCCTGTTCTCGCCTTACCAGAGTCCCATGAACAAGGAGGGAGGGTATGTTCTCCTCGGTATTTCGACCAGGGCGCTCTTCGCCGAGGTCGATCGCCTGCTTGTCATGAACCTTGCGGTCCTTGCCCTGATCGCGGTGCTTTTCCTGGCGATCATGCGGTTTGGAGGAATTACCCTGATCGCCCGCCCCGTGGGCATCTTGGTCGACGCATCGAAACGTCTGGCCGGGGGGGACCTTACGGCGCGGTCCGGGCTTGCATCCACCCAAGGGGAATTCGGCCAGTTGGGGCGGGCGTTCGACGCGATGGCGGAGGAGATCCAGCGCCGCCAGGAAGAATCCCGGAAGATGCAGGAGACCCTCCGCCTGTCCGCTGCGAAGGCCGAAAACGAGAAAGCCAAGACGGAAGCGATCATCTCCGCCATCGGGGACGGGATCAGCATCCAGGACAGGGAGTTCCGGATCCTCTACCAGAACGAGGTGACGAAGAACCTCATCGGAGAGCATCTGGGGAAATTCTGCTACGAGGCATATGAGGAGAAGGACCAGGTGTGTGAGAGCTGCCCCGTCGCGATGGCGTATCGAAATGGTGGGGTCCACACGGTGGAGAAGCGGGTCGAGACGGAGAAGGGGGTTCTGTTCGTCGAGATCACGGCTTCTCCCTTGCGGGATGCCTCGGGGGATATCGTGGCCGGGGTCGAGGTGGTGCGGGATATCACAGCCCGCCGAAGAGGCGAGGAAGACCGCGCCCGGCTCGCGATGGCTGTCGACCAGTCCGCCGAGGCGGTCGTCATCACGGGCCGGGAGGGAACGATCCTGTACGTCAACCCGGCGTTCGAGCGGATCACGGGATATTCGAGGGAGGAGGCCGTCGGGAAGAATCCCCGGATCCTGCGCAGCGGAAAGCAGGACGAATCGTTCTACCGGGAGATGTGGGGTACCCTCGCGCGGGGAGAGATCTGGGAGGGGCATTTCATCAACAGGAAGAAGGACGGATCGCTTTACGAGGAAGACGCAACGATCTCGCCGGTCCGCGATCCTTCGGGGAATATCGTCAGTTTCGTCGCCGTGAAGCGGGATGTCACCCGGCTGCTGTCGCTCGAAAAGCAGGTGAGGATGGCCCAGAAGATGGAGGCGGTGGGGACCCTCGCCGGCGGGGTCGCGCACGACTTCAACAACGTGTTGACCGTGATCATCGGATTCGGGGAGATGCTCAGGCGCCGGATCGCGAGCGATCCGAAATCGGTTTCCGACCTCGACCAGATCCTCGGCAGTGCGGAACGGGCAGCGGTGCTGACCCGGCAGCTTCTGACCTTCGCCCGCCGTCAGATCATCGACCTGGTCAACCTCGACTTGAACCAGGTGGTGACCGACCTCGATAGACTCCTCCGGAAGGTCACGAGGGAAGATATCGAGATCAAGACGTTCCCCGCGGAGAGCCCGGTGACGATCCGCGCCGACCGCGGGCAGGTCGAGCAGGTCCTGATGAACCTCTGTCTCAACGCCCGGGACGCCATGCCGGAGGGGGGGCAATTGGTCATCGAGGCCGGAGCGACCACTCTGGAGGAAGGATACCTGGAGCAGTGGCCGTACATGAAGGCGGGCCGGTACGTGGTGCTCTCGGTGAGCGACACCGGGATAGGAATGGACGAGAAGACCCGGGAGCGCATCTTCGAGCCGTTCTTCACGACGAAGGGACCGGAGAAGGGGACGGGCCTTGGACTGGCCGTCGTGTACGGGATCGTAAAACAGCACAACGGGTTCATCCATGTGTACAGCGAGCCCGGGAGAGGGTCGACGTTCCGGGTCTATTTCCCCGCGGTGGACGCTCCGCACGATGGGAAGTCGGCGGCGTTCCATGCGGTGACATTGGGGGGGAACGAATCGATCCTGCTGGCGGAGGACGAGGAATCCGTCCGGAACATGATGGAACAGACGTTGAAATCCTACGGGTACCGGGTCCTGGTCGCCCGCGACGGAGAAGAGGCGGTCGGCATCTTCCGCCGGCACGGAAAAGAAATCGCGATGGCCGTGCTCGACGTCGTCATGCCGAAAATGGGGGGGAAGCAGGCGTACGACGAGATGACGAAGATCTTGCCGGGTCTTAAGGTCTTGTTCCTGAGCGGCTATTCCGCCAACGCGATCCACGAATCCTTCGTCTTGCTCCCCGGGCTTTCGTTTCTCCAGAAACCGTTCCGCCCGGAGGCGGTGGCCAGGAAGGTGCGCAAGGTCTTGGACGGGAAGTAAGCCCGGAGGCAGCGGTTGTTTTCGTCGTCTTGATGCCGGTGTGCCCCATCGCTTTCATGATGGCCGAATCCGGCGGGAACGAACCCACATCTTGCGGCGGACAAGAACCTCGCGCGTGGAAACGATGCCGTGTTCTCGACACCCCTTCGACGCGCTCGAGCCGTACATTGACGCGAAGACGATGGAGATTCACCACGACAAGCACCACGGGGCGTATGTCGCCAATCTCAACAAGGCTCTCGAAGGCCATCCCGAGCTTCAGGAACTTCCGGTCGAGGAGCTGCTCGCACGGATCGGCAAAGTGCCGGAGGCCGTTCGTACCGCCGTGCGCAACAACGGCGGCGGCCACCTGAATCATTCCATACAATCCCGTCATGGACGCGGCAAGGCGATCTTCGGCCTCGACGTCTGGGAGCACGCCTATTACTTGAAGTATCAGAACCGACGCCCCGAGTACGTCGAGGCGTGGTGGAACACCGTCGATTGGGCGCAGGTCGCGGACAACTTCGCGCACGCCAAGGCGTAATTCCCGCCTGCAAGACATATTGTGGGCGGGTTCGTATGCCAGTACGTTCGGCCAGGACAGGAGAAAATCCGTCGAAAGAATTCCTTGCCATCCCGGCAATCGCTACCGATACTATGTTAGAACCGCGTTATAGATGAAGGCTCTCATCCCGCCTGCACAAACATCCGCGGCAGAGCCACGGAGACACATGCATGCGCAGTCAAACCCCGACGATCGAGGAGAAGGTTGACCGGCTGTACGAGCATATCGAGAGCCTGGGCCGGCGGGTCGCCGATCTCGAGGGACGCCTTGCGGCATCCCCCCCGGGTCGATCGGCTGCCGCATCCACGGCCCGCCCGGGAACGATCATCCCGACGGCACTTCCCCCGCGCCGAGGGAAGCCGCCGGGCACGCCTGCCCCCGGGGAGCCCGACAGCCTCTCCGACGAGGTGATCCGCTGGGCGAGCAGGGCGTCGCTCTTTCCCCGCCTGGCCACCCTCTGCTTCCTTATGGTGGTCGCCCTGATCCTGCGGACCATCACCGACAACGCCATTGTCAATCCGCTCCTCGGTATGGGGCTCGGCATGGGCTACGCCGCGGCCCTCATGGTGGCCGGCTGGTACCAGTATCGAAGGGACAGCTCCCTGGCCCCGGTTTTCGTCGCCTGCGGGGCGATCCTCATGTCGAGCATCGTGGTCGAGACCCACGCCCGCTTCCAGTCGCTCCCCCTCGTTCCGGCCTACTGGACGCTGATGGCCACCGGCGCCGGCATGGCGTTCGTCAGCCGCCGTTTCACGGCTTTTCTGCCGGTGTCGGTCGGTACCCTGGGGATGTGCCTGGCCGGCGCGGCCATCGACTACCCGGATCCTTTCTTCCCCTACCTCTTCATGATCCTGCTGACGGCCAACCTCCTGGGGTACTACGCGGGGACCCTGAAGCGTTGCGGTTGGCTCCGCTGGACCGTGCTGCTCGTCACCCTGTCCATGTTCCTTCTCTGGGGAATGCGGCTCGAAGCCGTCGTCGCCCGCAGGATCACCGCGGCGCCTACCCTGGCTCCCGGGTGGTTCCTGCCGGTCCTGGCCACCGTCAGCGTCGCCTTCCTGGTGATCGCCCTCTTGGGCATCGTCCGGAGCCGCCGCGAGCAGGTCTCCGCGTTCGATTTCTCCCTTCCCACGATTAACGCCGTCGGGTCGTACCTTGCCGCCCGGGTCGTCGTGAGCGAAGCCGACGGAAGCGCCCTCGCGCTCAGCTTGGTGGCGATCCTGTTCGCCCTCCTCCACTTCGGGGCCGCCCTCTGGCTCGCGATGCGTAAAATCGAGGGAGTCCCCGGCACCAACTCCTTCGTCGTCGCCGGGAGCGCCCTCCTGGGGCTGGCCCTCCCCGCCGC
>JAMDCN010000067.1 GCA_023489025.1 Deltaproteobacteria bacterium
CGGCAAAACTCGCTGAAGCAGGACTGGCTGGTCGTCCTCGCCCACGCCGCGGGGATCGTCTACCCGCCGTCGTTCCTCTTCCTGGTCGGCATCCTGTTCATCCTGCTGATCCTCATCCACTTCTCGATCGCCATCTCGAAGCTCCACCAGATGAACAAGAAGATGGCGCAGGAGATCGCGCTGATGAAGGAAACGAGGAGGGATGCCTCTTCCGGAGACCCTCCCATCGGCTCCTGATGTATCCCGATAAAAGCAAATGAGTCGCGTCAAAACAAATTTTTTCGCCAACCTGGCCGGTTCGGGTTGGTCCGCTCTGGTGGGACTCGCCTGTACCCCCCTGTACATCCGGTTCATGGGGATGGAAGCGTACGGACTGGTGGGCTTCTTCTTCATGCTGCAGGGCGTCATACAGATCCTCGACCTGGGTCTGAGTCCCACCATGAACCGGGAGATGGCCCGATACAGCGTGCTGCCGGGAAAAACCGGGGAGGCGCGGGACTTCGTCCGGACACTGGAAGTAGGTTACTGGGCGATCGGAATCCTCATCGGAGGTGCCGTCTGGTACGCCGCTCCGTACATCGCGTCCCATTGGATCAAGGCCGGGAATATTTCCCACCTGGAAGTGCGCCGCGCGGTGACCATCATGGGCGCCCTGACAGCCCTCCAGTGGCCGCTCACCTTCTACCAGGGCGGACTGCTGGGACTCCAACGGCAGGTACTCCTCAACGGAATCACGATCGCCACGGCCACGCTGAGCGGTGGAGGTGCCCTCCTGATCCTATGGCTCGTCTCCCCCACGGTCTCGGCTTTTTTCACATGGCAGATCGCCGTCAGCCTGCTGCAGGCGGCAGCCACGACGTTCGCCCTATGGCGCTGTCTTCCCGGTTCCGGTCATGTCGCACGTTTCGACCCCGGCATTACCCGGGGCATCTGGAGCTTCGCCGGTGGAATGAGCGGCATAACGATCACCGCCTTGGTGCTGACGCAACTCGACAAGGTGATTCTCAGCAAGATGCTCACTCTGAAAACCTTCGGCTACTACATCCTCGCAGGGGTTGTGGGAAATGGCCTGTCGGCAGTTCTCATCACGCCGATGTTCAACACCATCTTCCCGCGCTTCTCCGCTCTGGTCGCAGCGAGGGACGAGAAGAGCCTGCTCGAGATGTACCACGGTTCGACCCAGGTGATGTCCGTGATGATCCTTCCCGCCGCCGTCGTCATTGTCTTTTTTTCATGGGAAATCATGCATCTCTGGACCGGAAGCCCGGAGATTGCGAACAACACCGCCCCGATCGTCAGCATTCTGGTGGGCGGAACCGCACTGAACGGCTTAATGAACCTACCCTACGCTCTGCAGCTCTCCCACGGGTGGACGCGGATCGGCCTTGCGATAAATGCGTTCTTTATCGTCACCCTCGTTCCAGCGATCGTCTTGATGACCAGGCATTACGGCGCGGCAGGCGCGGCGGCCGTATGGTTGGGACTGAACAGCGTCTATATGATCATCGGCGTCCCGCTCACCCATCGGCGATTGTTGAAGGGCGAAGTGTCCCGGTGGTTCGTGAAGGACGTGGGAATCCCGTTGGCGGGAAGCCTTACCATCGTGGGGATCGCACGGTTGATCTTCCCGGCATTTGAGCCGCACGGGCGGTTCATCGTTGGTTCGCTTCTGCTGCTTGCCTTCGTGCTTACAGTTTCCGGCACCGCCATGTGCACTCCCGCGACGAGAGAGTTCATTTTCCATTCCGTCCTCAACAGGAAACAACCCGTGGAGCGGCGACCTTGAACGTATCCAATCAAAATTCAAATATCGGTTTCACGAAAAAATTTACCCGCGAGGAAAGCAGGAGATGATTTCGGTCCTGAAATCAAAAACGGAAATCCGATCGGCAAGGGACGAGATGCACCGTTCCGGCATCTCCTGTCTCACTCCGCAGATGCAGCGTTGGTTGAACGCCATCGGGATCTTCGGCGGAGTCGTGGTTGGAGATGACAGCAAGAGCTGGGATGTCCTTAAAACGGCGACCTTCCTGAGGGACCGCCTTCCCCTTGATACCCCCATACTCGATGTCGGAGCCTACGCATCGGAGATTCTTGCCGTTCTTCACCGCATGAACTTCTCGAACCTGGCCGGTGTCGACCTGAACCCCCGCATCAAGACGATGCCATTCGAGGACCACATCCGGTACGAGGTAGGCGATTTTCTGGCGACCCCTTTCCCCGATGGATCATTCGGTGCCATCACGGCGATCTCCGTCATAGAGCACGGCTTCATGAGCGATCGACTTCTTCGGGAGCTTTCCCGCCTCCTGCGGCCGGGGGGATACTTCATCGCCTCTTTCGACTATTGGCCCGAGAAGGTGGATACCACCGGTATAGGCATCTTCGGCATGGATTGGAGAATTTTCTCGAAAGCGGACGTCCTCGCCTTCATCGAGGAAGCGGGTGCGTACGAGCTTTCCCCCTGCGGTGAGATCGACCTCGAAGGTGGAGAGAAGGTGATCCACTGGGGGGGTAAGGACTACACCTTCGCTTGGCTTGCCATCAGGAAGAAATAAGGAGCGATCTGTCGGCCATATGAAAATATTGTTGATAACAGGCTCTTTCCCACCCATGAAATGCGGTGTCGGAGATTACACGGCAAAACTCGCCGAAGCACTCTCCGGGAACAAGGATATGGCTGTTTCGGTTCTAACAGACGCTTCGATAAAACAACGCACAGGCAATACTCCCTACAAGGTCATCGCATCGATAGAAGCATGGACGATCCGCGATATTTTCCGGGTCATCGACGAGGTTGAAAATTTTTCGCCGGATATCGTTCATATCCAATATCCGACCCAGGCCTACGGGAAAAAACTGTTTCCATGGTTGATTCCAATGATGCTGCATTTCAGGAAGCTTCCGGTGGTTCAGACATGGCATGAACACTACCCGGTGGGGAACTGGCGGGCATATTTCACCTCTTGGGTGCCTGGGGGGTTGATTGCGGTCAGACCGAACTACAAGGATCGAATGCCCCCTTGGTTCCAACGCATCATTTCGAAGAAACAATTTTGCTTCATCCCCAACAGTTCCACTATTCCGGCCGTTAAAATATCTTCCGGGGAAAGGCGGAGCATCCGGGATAGATTCGGGGCGACCAATTGCAGGTTGATCGTTTATTATGGGTTTGTTTTTCCAACAAAAGGGATTGAATCCATATTCGAAATCTGCAACCCGGAACAGCACAGGATCGTGCTGATTTGCGACCTGGATCCGGGTGTGCCTTACCATCGCTCCATTGAGGCGCTCGCCGATAATTCTCTTTGGAAAGAAAAGTCCTTCGTTACCGGTTTTTTGCCCGCGATTGACGTCGCAAATATCCTTGCAAGCGCTGACGCCGTTGTTCTCCCCTTTAAAACCGGAGGCGGAATATGGAATACCTCTATCCATGGGGTGCGCGCACAAGGCACATTCCTCCTTACAACATCGAATCAAAAGAGCGGTTACTCGGAATACGAGAACACATATTATGCGAAGCCACTTGATATCACGGATATGAAGAATGCACTTGGGAAATACACAGGGATAAGAAGCGAAAATCCTCCTCCCGATCAATTTACCCGCTGGGAATCCATCGCAACGACTCACATTGAGTTCTACAAGAACGTGCTGGACAACATTCGAAAGGCTCGACGAAATGCGTAGCGCCCTCATCACCGGAATAGCCGGGCAGGACGGATCCTACCTCGCCGAACTATTGCTGGAAAAGGGGTACCGGGTCATCGGAACCGTGCCCCCGGGAAAACCCGAAAACCCTGAAAATCTCCGTAACGTCCGTGACCGGGTCGAGATCACATTCACTGACCTCCTGGACCAGGAACGCATTATTGAAGTAATCGCCGGCTTACGACCTGACGAGATCTACAATTTCGCCTCCCAGTCGCATCTGCTTACGTCCGTCGATGACCCCGTCATGACGGGGGAGATCAGCGGAATCGGCGTCACAAGGATTCTCGAAGCCATCCGGGTAGTGAGCCCGACGACCCGTTTCTTTCAGGCATCCAGCAGCGAAATGTTCGGGAGACAGCCGAAGGAAGAACCACAGACCGAGGAAACCCCCTTCACGCCCTGGAACACCTATGCGGCCGCAAAGCTTTACGCTCACTGGGTCGTGAACAGCTATCGTCGAAACCATGGCATTTTCGCCTGTTCCGGTATCCTGTACAATCATGAGAGCCCACGCAGGCGCCCTCAATTCGTCTCCCGGAAAATCACGCAAGGAGCGGCGAAGGTCAAACTGGGGCAGATGAGCAAACTGCACCTCGGTAACCTCGATGCACGACGGGATTGGGGATTCGCTGAAGATTTTGTCCGGGCGATTTGGCTCATGCTTCAACAATCGCTCCCCGACGATTTCATCCTTGCAACCGGGGAAACGCACTCCGTCAGGGACCTTTGCGAGGCGGCTTTCTCCTGCGTGGGGCTGGATTACCGGGAGCACGTGGTGCAGGAATCAGTCGACTTTCGACCGGTCGAAACGACCGTTCTGGTCGGCGATCCGGGCAAGGCACGGCGCGTCCTGGGTTGGGAACCGGCAGTTTCCTTTCAGGAGATGGTTCGACGGATGGTGGATTCGGACATGGAATTGCTGCAGAACGCGACTTGACGAATTAAAAACGGCAAGAACACGGAGAACACTCCATGATCACCAGAACGACGTGCCGGGTTTGCGAAGGTGCCTTGGAAACGATCCTTTCCCTCGGTGAGCACTACGTCTCGGACTTCATCGAACCCGGAGCGTCCGACGGCACAATAGCGCCGCTTGAACTGGTACTTTGTCGACGCTGCAGATTGCTGCAGCTGAAACACACCGTTCCCGGCGACACGATGTATCGAAATTATTGGTACCGATCCGGCACGAACCAGACGATGAGGACAGCGCTTGCCGACATCGCAAACAAGGCCGAGCACCTGGTCCACCTTAAGGAAGGTGACGCAGTACTCGATATCGGATGTAATGATGGAACCTTACTGGCCTCCTATAAGACCGGCGGAACTTACAAGATCGGCTTCGACCCCGCCGAGAACCTCGCCGAGCACTCCCGAAAGATCGCCGAGCATCTGACCGTCGGCTATTTCGGGTCGGAACCGTTCCGCGACAACGCGGAACTCTCGAAGCATCGACCCAAGGTAGTCACGAGCATCGCCATGTTCTACGACCTTGAAGATCCCAACACGTTCGTCGCCGACATCAAGAAGGTGATGCACCCCGATGGTCTGTGGATCGTGCAGATGAGCTACTTGCCGCTCATGTTAAAAACCAATGAACTCGGCAACATCTGCCATGAGCACCTCGAGTACTACTCGCTCCAGTCGTTCGAGTATCTTCTCCACAGACACGACCTGGAAGCAGTCGACCTGGAGATGAACGACGTCAATGGCGGCAGCATCCGTGCTTACATCCGCAACCGGAACGCGAACCCGCAATCCTTTGCCGACGAGACATACCGGGAATTGGCCGCCGACCGGGTAGCCGCATTCCGCGAAGAGGAGTCCCGACTCAAGCTGGATACCAGTGCACCGTACGTGGAGTTTGCCACCTGGGTCGACCGGATCCGGCAGGACGTCGTCGGATTCATCAAGGAGAAAGTCGGACATGGAAAGGTGGTCTACGTCTATGGCGCTTCGACGAAAGGCAACACACTGCTCCAGTACTTCGGCCTGGACTCCACGCTGATCGCGGGAGCTGCGGAACGGAACCGGGACAAGTGGGGCCGGATGACCGTCGGAACGCATATACCCATCGTCTCGGAAGAAGAGGCGCGTGCGGCAAAACCTGACTACTTCCTTGTCCTGCCGTGGCATTTTCTGGAGGAGTTCCAAAAAAGAGAGAAAGGGTACCTTCTGGGTGGCGGCCGCTTCATCGTCCCGATGCCCCACTTCACTCTGATTTAACGCGGGGCGAACCGTTTCCGCAGGAGGACCTCGTTACGGCCCGTCGGCTTTCCCGAACCATCGTGCGATGCACCTCCTGTAATAGTTTCGACTGCCCCGAAGATCCTGCAGGTGCAGGGGATACCTGCTGTAGATGGTCGAAAACCAGGCGATCCCCATCAAGTTGACCAGGCAGCCGGGAAGGAGGGCGATCAGCGCGGCGCCGAAACGGCGCATCGGCGACTTCATCCGTGGTGCAATCCACTTCCTGTAGCCCTCGATCGAGTACACCCCTTTCGCACGATCCAGCATCAGCACGAGCAGCCGGTTCCACGGTTCCTTCGCACAAACCCGGCGCTTGGCCGCATCGGAATAACCGGAAAACGACCAGACCAGTCCCGGCCATTTGAAATTCCAGATCTCGAACATCTTCGGGGTCCACATCGCGTTGCCGAACCGCACCGTGATCAACGGGTCGGATATGACGTATGCCTTCTCCGACAACGGAGCCTGGAAGATTACACCCACATGGATAAACAGGGTGCCGTAGTACTTCTCCCTCTCCCTCCCCAGCCAGAGGCTTCTTCGGATTACGACGGCGCCGATGAACTGCAGGTACGGCGCGATCTCGGCGAAAAAGGCCTCTGTCTCCTCCCGGCCGTATTCACGATCCTTGTAGACCGCCAGCCTCCTCTCCTCGATTTGCGCCGAGAAATCGATGTTGCGAACCTCGCAATTCACAATGACAATGCCGTACCCGTTCCGACAGGCATCAAGAACCCGCTGGACGGTACCGGGCTTTACAAGATCGTCGTCCGTCATCAGCCAGCAATACTCTCCACGTGCCAGTTCCACCGCGCGGTCATAATCCTGATCCACTCCCATGTTCGTTTCCTGGCGGATGTACCGCAGGCCGGGATATTCCTCCTGAAAAGATTGGACGACCATTGCGGTATTGTCGGGAGAGCCGCCGTCCAGTACTAACAACTCCACATCGGGAGTCGTCTGCGCCAGGAGATTCCCAAGCGTTTCCCCGATAAAAGCGCCTCGCCGGAATGTCGCGATGCAGATGGAGAGGAAGACGTCGGGCACCGGATCATCCCGCCTAA
>JAMDCN010000013.1 GCA_023489025.1 Deltaproteobacteria bacterium
CTTTTCCTGTTCTTCGCCTCCGTTGTCGTTCTGATCGAGCTTCGAATACTCGAATACACCTACGAAACGGTGGGGGTTGACCGCCGATACGTGTTTTTTCTGCTGCTGTTTTCCTTCCTGGGGAGCTATATCAACATTCCCATCGTCCAGCTTCCGCCGGAGCGGATGCTTGCGCCCAGGATCGTAGACTTTTTCGGCATGCAGTACGTGATACCGGCGATGACCGAGCGGCCGGGGACGGTTATCGCCGTAAACTTCGGCGGTGCGGTGATCCCCGTGATTCTTTCCATCTACCTCATCGTGAGAAACAAGATCTATCTCGGGAGCGTAATTGCGGTCGGAATCGTCACGGCCGCTGTCCATCTCATGGCGTATCCCGTTCCGGGTGTCGGGATCGCGGAACCGATGTTCATTCCACCTTTGGTCACGGCGGTCGTGGCCCTCGCCGTTTCCCGGCGGCATGCCGCCCCGCTGGCTTATATCGCCGGCAGTCTTGGAACCCTGATCGGAGCCGACCTCCTCAATCTCCACAGGCTTCAAGGCCTCGGCGCGCCAGTGGCCTCGATCGGGGGGGCCGGTAAATTCGACGGGATCTTCTTGACGGGACTGATCGCCGTCCTGCTTGCGAGCCTTGTGAGCCGAAAACGCGAGGTCTCGCGATCCCTGGATTCGACGACCTGATCCGGCGGCATGATCCCGTATTTCCCGCAACCCGAGTTCCACCTGTTCGGCCCGGTCACCGTCCACGCGTTCGGGGCGATCGTCGCCCTGGCCGTGATCGTCGGATGGCGAATGGTCGTCGCCCGCGCCCGGACGAAAGGCCTCGACCCCGAGCGTATCGAGGACCTCCTGTCGTATGTGCTCCTCTCAGGCTTCGTCGTCGCGCACCTCTATTCCGTCCTCGCCTATTTCCCGCGGCAGGCGATGGAAGACCCGCTGCTTCTCCTGAAGTTCTGGGAGGACATCAGTTCCTTCGGGGGGTTCGCCGGAGGACTTCTCGGGCTCTGGCTCTTCTTTCGTTTCAAGGCGCGGGATGTCGATGCGGCGGACCGGTTGCGGTACCTGGACGTCATCGCATACGTCTTCCCGTTCGCATGGGCGATCGGCCGCATCGCCTGCTCGGTCGCCCACGACCACCCCGGCACGGTCACGTCGTTCCCGCTGGGGATCAGCCTGAAATCCCCGGAGGCGCAGGCCTACATCGCTTTCTTCTACCGGCAGGCCGGGCGGTTGGCGGAACTTCCGCCGCCCGCGGTCCTGTCCAAGATGGCGTTCCATGACCTCGGGTGGTACGAATTCCTCTACATGTCGTGCCTGATGGTCCCCGCCTTCCTTGTGCTGGACCGGAAACCCCGTCCGCCGGGGTTCTTCCTGATCGCCTTCCCTCTCCTCTACGTCCCGGTCCGCTTCTTCCTCGATTTCCTGCGCATCGGCGATGCGAGGTACTTCGGGCTGACCCCCGCGCAGTACGCGGGGATTCCGGTTTTCCTCGCCGCGATCTTCTTCATGGTTCGCATTTCCCGCACGATCACCGGACGGCCACCTCGAAATCCCTCCCCTCCCAGCATCCCGGGTCCGTCCAGAAAAACGTGAAGCGGATCCGGCCGCTCTGTCGGGGCCGGGTGGCGATATCGAAGTATTCGATCCCCAACGCGGTCGGGGTGGAGCGCGAATCTTCCACGGTGCCCCAGTCGTCACGCGTCCAACGGAGTAGAAACGGCGCCCCTGTCTGGATGCGGAGGAGGGACCCCTGTCGGACCGCGGAGACCTGGCGGTTATGCTTCCAGATCTCCATCGACTTGCGTCCCCTCCTGCCGGAGAGATAGCGGTCCGCCACCTCGGGGACGAGGTCGAACACCTTGCCGTCCGCCGCCGATCGGAGCAGCTTGATGTACTCGGCGTGCGCCCACATCAACGGCCTGGCGGAGCCGGTGGGCCGACCGAGAAACATGAAGAGGTCCGGCCGGTCCGGCTCGTCCCAGACCTGCTCCGGGAGCAGTCCGGTCGGAGAAGCGAATCCCTCCATGGCCCGGAGGTATGGACCCGGATCCATCCCCGCGGCCAGCTCGTAGTGCCCCCGCTCTCCGGTGAGCAGGGGCCACGCGCGCCCCCTCCCGGACCCGACGAACGGGCCGCCATCCTCTCTCTGCCCGTACCCGTCGTGGTTGTACCGCCGCCAGCCCGGGCCGACCGGCGTGTCGACTTTGAGCACGGCGTCCAGCACGCGCAGGGAGTCGACGATGACGGGATCGTCCGCCTTCCGGATCCCGTACCGGACAAGTTCCAGGAACCCTCCGTCGACGATCTCCTTCGCCGGGAACTTCCAGGAAGTTCCCGGCGGTCGGTTGGCGAGGCCCAGGAACCCGCGGTTCGGGTCCTCGTCGGGGCATGGGTTGCCGACGTCCACCGGGAGGATGCGGATGTAATGCCTCGGTATCCCGGGAACGAGCGTCCCCTCCGTGGTCACCATCCAGGCTTCGACGTGGCATTCGAGGAAGTCGGCATACTCTTCGAGGAAAGCGGCCGTCGCACCGTCTCCCCGTTCGCAGGCGAAGGTGGCCGCGCAGACTAGCGCCGCGATGTTGGATGCGATGGTGGACGGGGAATAGCCGCCGGCCTCCTCCCACCGCTCCTGCTGGGTCGCGGGACCATGAAGAATCAGGTACCGTGCAGCCCCCATCACCATCGGATAGGGGTCGAAGTTCCCGAGATCCCCCTTGCGCAGCAGGCGCCACGCCAGGAGGATGGGGAACGCGACCTCGTCGAGCTGGATTCCCCGCCAGTACGACTCGCCGTCGATCCAGAAGTTCTGGGAAAATCCGCCGTCCTCGTGCTGGCTGACGGCCAGGTAGATCAGGGCGCGCAACGGCGACTCGGTGTTCCCCGCGGCGAGAAGGCCCGTGGCGGTGTTGACCATGTCCCTCGTCCACACGAGGTGATATCCCCCGCGATCGTCGTCGCCCTTCGATTCCCCCCAGGGGATCGACAGCGAGGCGATGAAGGCCCCGGGATACGTCTTGTCCTCGTGGGCGAGAAGAAGGCTGTAGCTCCCGTGATACAGATCCCCGCCGTCGGACGCCGACGTTTCGAGCGGCAGAAGGTGCCTGCACGACCGGTTCCATTGGTCCGCATATCGTTCCCGATGTTCGGCGAATGGAGTCGCGAGGGATTCGAGGAGCGTCGTCGCCGCGTTGTGGAGACCGTCGCCGAAGGCGAGCCCCATCGTAAACTCCCGGCGGTCGCCAAGGTCGAGCTCGCCCGTGAGGGCGATGTTTCCGTCCGTGGCGCGGTCGAACTCCCAGTCCATCCGGTAATCGGCGGCGAGGTCCGTCCAGCCGTCGCTTCGTCCCACGTAGCCGCAGGAGAGGCGCGAGAAGGGAACGGTCGCCGCCAGCGCAAGCCAGACCCCGTCTTTCTCCGCAGTGAGGATTTTTCTTCCCGCGATTTCCACCACACTGGCGTTGTTTCCCCACCCCCCCATACCGAGGTGTGGGGCGCACAGGGCGTAGATCCGGAGTCGTTTCAGGAACGACTCTTCCCCGGAGAGGGTCGTGTTCACGAGGAGGCACGACAGGTGAGGGTCGGAGAGGATCACCTTTCCGATGGAGTAGCGCCCCTCCGGGTCGGAATTCGTGATCCTGTACCCAAGGACATGATGGGAGAGCCGTTCCGCCGCGGAACGGAGATGGCGCTTCTCCTCGTGGAAGAAGCTCTCCCCGTCCGTGGCGAGAAACTGGAGATCCCGGAGCTGCGGCCGATCCACGGTCGGGTAGTAGACTTCGGTGACGACCCCGTTCCAGACGGTGAACCAGAGCCGGCTGGAGCTGGCGTAGGCCGTGCCGACTCCGTCCTTGGCGGCATGGGTCCAACGGGGCGGGATCCCCGGCCCTCCGAACGCCTCGTTCCGATCGGTATCCTTCCCCATCGCGGCTCCTTTCGGTGGTTGGGGGGGAGTCCTTCCTCCCCGACACTTGTCACTGCCGGTGCGATCCGGCGGGACCCTTATGTAACCACCCTCGTCAGGCCGTAAAGAAGAACCGCGAGGACGATCAGGGTCACCACGACGTAGATGCGATCCCTTTGCAGGGCGAAGGCGACCACGGAGAAGGCCACCCGCGCCACGGGGACGACGATCAGCAAGAAGAGCCCGAACTGGATCAACCCGCGACTGTGCCAGGAAACGGCACCCGCCACGATTCCCGACACATTGCGCAGGTCCGACGGTTCCCCGCTGAACACCCGGTAATCGGGCATCGTGGCGCCGTGGCGGACAAGATACATGGCGCCTCCCGCCAGGACCACCCCAGCCGCCAGGATGACCCCCCACCGCAGGAGAGCCCCGATCACCCGCTCCACACGCTCATCGGTCCATGCGCGCATATTCGGGACTCTCCTAAAGCCTTCCCGTCAGGCCGTTGTAAATGAGTTCCACTCCGAGCGCCAGAATGACCAGGCTGAAGACGATGCGCAGGACCCGGGACTTGGCGCGGGTCAATACCCTTGCCCCCAGCATGGATCCCGCGAGCGTTCCCAGCATGACCGGCATGGCCAGGACCGGGTCGATGTATCCGCGGCTCAAGTAAACTCCGGCGCTGGCGGCTGCCGTCACGCCGATCATGAAGTTGCTGGTGGTCGTCGAAACCTTGAACGGAATGCGCATGGCCTGGTCCATGGCGAGCACCTTTACGGCCCCCGATCCGATCCCGAGCAAGCCGGAGAGCGCTCCGGCGACGAACATCAGGCCGAATCCGCCGGGGACATTGCGCACGCGGTAAGACCGCGGGCCATCGGCCGTCGGATAGGTCGAATCCATCCTCAGGAATGTCGCCAAAGGATCGGGACGGGCGGCGGAAGGATGTTCCGGCCGGGAGCGGTTCGACAGGTACGCCGAGTAGAAGAGAACGACCCCGAAGATGACCGCGATCGCGGAAGGGGACACCCTGGCCGCCAGGAAAGCCCCGGCCAGGGCCCCGATGGTTGTCGCGATCTCAAGGAACATCCCGATCCGGAGGTTGGAGTATCCTTCCTTGACGTAGG
Source organism: Deltaproteobacteria bacterium (assembly GCA_023489025.1). The sequence goes on from JAMDCN010000013.1 coordinate 5,038, forward strand.
CCGCGGCGGCTCCGGAAGAGGTGGCGATGACCGAGACGAGCGAGGCGCCGATGGCATACCGGATGTCGACCCCGAACCATAAGGCCAGGAGAGGCACGATGACGACACCGCCCCCCAATCCCGTCAGGGAACCGAGGAATCCCGCCGCCACGCTCCCCGTCCCGACAAGGAGCGAGAATTCCAGGGAGTTCATGAATCATCTCCGGGTCCGTCATCCGCAATACCTGGAAACGTTTGCCCACCGATCGGATTCTTCAAGCCACGGCGTTCAACAACCCGGATATGCGCACCTCATTTCTTACCGGGCAGTATTTTCTTGCCAAACCCCGATATGGCATCACCCATATCTTTAAGGCCCTTGCCGACCTCTTCCTGTACGTAGCCGGCGCCTTCGACAAGTTTGCCGGAGACCTCGCGCCCCTCTTTGATGGCCCTGGATGCGCCAGCCTTCAGCTTATGGCCTGACCAATTTACAGCCTGTTCCATATGCTCTGCCGCTGAGTTAAGGGCCTCGCCGGTCTCTTTTGCCGCTTTCCTGCCCCAGGAATCGGTCGCCTTGACATAGTAATTGTTGGCTACCGCGTGCTCAGCTCTTGAAAATGCGCCTTTCAGTTGTTTATCTGATTTTACAGCCCCCTTTTCAACTGAATCCGCCAACTTGTCCAGTTCCCGGGTAGAGGCCGCAAGCATCTTTTTACCTTCGTTTCCGGCAGTTTTCGTCTCTTTCTTTAAAAAATCCGCACCCTTGCGTATCTCGGCGGCGGATGCCTTGAAATCTTTTTTAAGAAAGGACTCATGGGCCTTTTGAAAGTCGGATGCCGGCTGGGCCGTAGGAGTTTTGACCTCTTGCGCAGTTTGGGAATATGCCATCGGGGGAAATGCTGCCTGGTGAAAGGAAAGAAATGCAAACAAACCTGCCATCAAAAAGATCATACGCTTCATGTCCATACCTCCTTAGTTTTCGCTTATCCTTTGCGGTCGAACTCCCACTCCATGTTCCGATCGGTATCCTTCCCCATCGCGACTCCTTTCGGTGGCTCGGCCGGGGCGCACCCCTGTTCAGTTAGAAACGTTTGCCCTTCGAACGGATTCTTTATTGGAGAGGTTCTATTCCAATGAAACGAGAAAGACTCCTGCCATGCAACCATCCCGGGAAATTCCGGGGGAAACCCTAAGGACGGAAACGACGCGCTACCCGGGTGCGATTCCGTGGCTCGCCTGCGCGGCCGAATTCGCGGGAACCTTTTTCATGGTGGCATGGGGGCTCTCCGCGGTGGTGTTCATGATGAGCGCCTCTTCTCCCATGCACTCGCTGATGCCCGGGTACCGGGTGCGGCTCCTGCTGACGGGGATTCTCTTCGCGGCGGGCGGAACCGCGGTCGTCTACTCCCCCCTGGGGCAGCGAAGCGGCGGGCACATCAACCCCGCGGTCTCCTTGACCTTCTGGATTTTGGGGAAGATGAGGGGGCGGGACATGGCCCTCTATTCGATGGCGCAGTTCCTGGGCGGTCTGGCCGGCGCGGGACTCGTCAAGTTTCTTTGGGGAGGGTGGGCGACGAGCGTGAACGCGGGGGTCACCATGCCGGCCCCGTGGATCTCTCCCGCGGGCGCGGTCGGAGTTGAATTCCTGATTACGGGTAGCCTCCTCTGGGTGATACTGTACTTCGTCAGTCACCCGAAATTGCATCGCTGGACCGACCCTAAGGACGGAAACGACGCACTACCCGGATGCGGTCCCGTGGCTCGCCTGCGCGGCCGAATTCGCGGGAACCTTTTTCATGGTGGCATGGGGGCTCTCCGCGGTGGTGTTCATGATGAGCGCCTCCTCTCCCATGCACTCGCTGATGCCCGGATATCGGGTACGGCTCCTGCTGACGGGGATTCTCTTCGCGGCGGGCGGAACCGCGGTCGTCTACTCCCCCCTGGGGCAGCGAAGCGGCGGGCACATCAACCCCGCGGTCTCCTTGACCTTCTGGATTTTGGGGAAGA
>JAMDCN010000043.1:0-4243 GCA_023489025.1 Deltaproteobacteria bacterium
GGAGCGACGCGCGCCTGGTCGAGACGTACCGCGCCAGCCTGGCGAGCGCGTTCGGTCCTGACTACTCGGCGACCGTGCAGGAGTCCGGGGGAAGCGTGAAGGGCACGTCGGTCAAATTCACCATCCTCGTCGAGAAGAAGGCGGACCGCCGTGCTTCGTGACCGGGAGAAGCGCGTCCTCATGATCGGGGGGGCCGCGGCAGCCGTCCTTCTTCTCCTCACCTTTGTCGTGCTCCCGGGCATCTCGCGGATCAAGTCGCAGGCGCGCGCAGCCGCCGCGGCCGAGAGCGACCTCGCCGAGGTGCGCAAGGCGCGCCCCGAGATCGAGCGGATCCTGAGGGAAACCGGCGCGAAAGCGGGGATCGTCCGGGCCGCCGCCAACGTCAAGGATGCCCCCTTGTCGAGGATCACCTCCGCGCTCCAGGAAGCGGGGATCCCGCAGGCGGCATTGAACATCAAGTCGGGAGGCGCGCGCGACGGCGAACTGTTCCGGGAGGAATCGTTCGACGTCCGGATCGAGAACCTCACGTACCTCGAGGCCGTCAAGACGCTGCAGCGGCTGTCGGCGGGAACGCTGCCGGTGGCCGTACGCTCCGCGTCCCTCAAGAGCCGCTACGACGATCCCCGGTACCTCGACGTGACCCTCCGTGTCGGATATCTCACACCGAAGCCGTAGGGCCAAGTGCCTCCTTTCCCTCCTCCTGCTCGCGGTGTTCCTGCCGCTGGTGTCCGGATGCCTGTTCGGGGAGAAGCGACGGACCTTCTCTCCCCCGGACGAAGAACTTCTCCGCGCCAAGGCCGACCCGCGGCTCCGCAAGGAGGCGGAGACGGGCGGGACCGAGCCGTTCGCGGCGATCGCGGTCTACCGAAACGACGTCTTCCTCGATCAGTCGGAGGCCCTCGGGCGATCGTCGCTGACGGTCCTGAACGAGATGGGCCGCACCGCCATCCTTCTGCTGTCTCCGGAACAGATCGTTCCCCTCCTCAAGGACCCTTCCCTCCGGAAAGCGGCCTGGTTCGGACCGCAGGGGCTCCTGGCCCGGCTGGACCCGTCGCTGGAACTCGACATGCTCACCCGCTTCGGCGCGGGGACCGAAGACCGTGACGTGAATCTCCTGCTTCGGTTCGTGGACGTCGGCGGGGTGCAAGAGGAGCGGCACGTCGTCGCCGCCGGATTCCGTGTCGTCACCAAGGCCGGCCCCACCTGGGTCGTCACCGGCCCGATGTCGGGACTCCCGAAACTGTTGGAAAGCGATCGAATCATCTACATCGAAAAAGCGTCTTAACCGGGGACTTGTCCGAGGGAGGTTTGCGTTTGATACCCGAACGTCAAAGAGGTCTCCATTGGGCGGCCATCGGCGCCCTGCTGGTCAGCCTGCCGGTTGCGCCCGCATGCTGCAAGCGATGGTGCGGAGCGGGGCAGGAACCGGCGAAGACGGAGAACGCTGCCGGGACCGTCGGCGTCACGGTAACGAAAGATCTTCCTCATACGAAGGAGACGCTCCCCGAGATAAGGGATCGGGAGAAGACAAACCCTCTTCCCCCACGGGGTGACATTGCGGTCCATTCCCACAAAATTCTCCGCGCGGTGAGCGACAACGGGATCGCGCCCCCCCCAGGCAGCGACAATACGGGAAAGTGAACAAAGGCATCCGATGGATCAGGCGTACATGTCGGTGCGAAAGGAGAGGATGAATCCCCTGAGGCATATCGATGAAAGCCGGCCGGAGAACCCCTTTCGGCGACGGATTGTTCCCTTTCTGGCGATATTTCTCGCCGTGGCGATCTCCGGGGATTCCGTGGAATCCGCGCCACCGTTCTCGACCGGAGCCGGCATCACGAAAACCGTCCCTTTCGTCCGGGAGTCGATCGACGAGATCCGTGCGTCCGCTCCCTTTCGGGAGCGAACGATACCGGGGGACCGGGCCATTCCTTTTCATCGAATCCCGAGGCGCTTCGCTACGGCAGGACAGGGAACCTTGCCTCCGGCCGAACCCGCCCTTGCTGCCCCCTTCCTTGCATCGTCTCCCTCCCCCTCGGCTCCGGTTCTCGACAGCAGCTTCGCCGGCCTCGGCAACCCACCCGCAACTCAAGGAGACGTGATCCCTCCGGACACGATGGGAGCGGTGGGCCCAAACCATATCGTGAGCCTCCTGAACAGCGACTTCGGGGTGTTCGACAAGACCACAGGGGTGGTGCTCCAAAAGATTTCTCTACAATCGTTCTGGGCATCCCTCGGGACAGCGGCGGGAGAGCCGGCGAATTTTCCATTCGACACGAAGGTGCTCTACGACACGTCCAGCGCGCGATTTTTCGCGGTGACCCTCGGCGGAACGAACGCCCCGAACTCCTGGATCCTGGCCGCCGTCTCCGCATCGTCCGATCCCACGGGACCATGGAACAAGTGGGCCATCGACGCGGACCTCGACAACAACGCGCCGCAGTTCAACAACTGGGCGGATTTCCCGGGAGTGGGACTGGACGGGAACAACCTGTACGTCAGCGCCAACATGTTCAGCAACGGCAATACCTTCCAATACGGGAAGATCTGGGTCCTCCCGAAACCGCAACTTCTGTCGGGTTCGGCGAGCCTCTCATGGACGGAGTTCCGGGACCCGGCGGGGTCCAGTTTCAGCATGCAGCCCGCCCACACGTTCGGCCTCGCGGCGGCGGAGTATTTCATTTACGAAGGGAATTCCGGGCAACTTCTGCTGGCGCGAATAGACAACTCGGCCGGGACGCCCACTTGGCATGCGCCTACCGCTGTTGCCGTGGCGCCGTACGTTTCAGTAAGCGCCTTGCCGGGCGCCCCCCAGTCGGGCAATGACAACACGATCGACACGTCGGACACCCGTCTCCTGAACGTGGTCTATCGAGCAGACTCTCTTTGGACCGTCCACACGGTGCAAAGCCCGGCGACGGTCAAGACGGAGGTCGCCTGGTACCAAATCGATCCCGGCACGGCCACGGTCCTCTCTCAAGGACGGATCAGCGACCCGACCCGCTGGTACTACTACCCTTCCATCGGGGTCAACGCCAATGGAGATGTCGCCGTCGGCATGAGCGGCTCCTCGGCAACGGAATTCGTCGGAGGGTACTATACGGCCCGGAGGTTCACGGATCCCGGCGGAACGATGCAACAGGTCTCCCTTCTCAAAGCGGGGGAGCAACCCTATTTCAAGACCTTGGGGGGGGCCGACAACCGTTGGGGCGACTACAGTGCTACCGTGGTGGACCCGAACGGAAACTTGCGATTCTGGACGGTGCAGGAGTACGCCGCCACGCCAAGCAACAGATGGGGAACGTGGTGGGGATCGTTCATCCTTCCACCGCTTTCAACACCTTCTGCCCCCTTTGGGTTGGTGGCTACTCCCGTGTCGGGATCGGCTATCTCCCTGGCATGGGTTGACAATTCCTCCAACGAGGATAGTTTTGTCATCGAGCGAAGGACGGGTGCCGGACCATTCCTCGTCATCGCAACACCATCGACGAACGATTCCGCCGCTTACTCGGATGGACTCCTTGACGAACGGACCACGTACACCTATCGCGTCAAGGCGCGGAACTCCCTCGGGGATTCCGGTTATACGAACGAATCCACAGCCACGCCACTTCTTGCAACGCCCGGCAATGCAACTGCCGTTGCCGTATCCTCCACACTGGTCAACATTTCATGGACAGACTTGTCGAATTTCGAAACGGGATACCGCGTGGAACGGAAGACCGGGACAGGGGGGTCATTTGCCGTGATCGCCGATCTTCCGGCAGGTTCGAACGGATTGTCCGACAATACCGTATCCGCAGGAACATTCTATTCGTACCGGATACAGGCTGTGGATATCGTCACACCAACCAATAGCGCCTATTCCAACGAAGCCTCCGTAACGACACCGGGCTCTCCTGCGGCGGGAGGCGGCGGTGGCGGATGCCTCTCCATCACCCAATCCGAAGGCAGGTTGTCGTTCGGCACGTCGCTCTTCTCCGTCGGGCTCCTCCTCCTCCCCGCGTGCGCCCTCGGGCTGCGTCGTTTTTTCCTGCGGCGGGAGCGAGCCGTTCCGATCCGGCACCCCCTTTGCTAAGAAAAGGGGAAACGAGGTGGAGGGGGCGATGATCCAGGGCGATCCGGGCGCGAGGCTTTCCGTAACCATTTCGAACGGGATGACGGTCGAGGTGCGGCTGGGGCAGAAAGAGGTCAAGATCGGCAGGGGGCACGAGGCCGACCTCCAGCTGCCGGACCCATCCGT
>JAMDCN010000043.1:4290-6975 GCA_023489025.1 Deltaproteobacteria bacterium
CGCTCCCCGTTTCCCCCTCGAAGACGGCAGGATGTTCCAGGTGGGGCCGTTCCGGATCCACTTTCACCGACCCGTGTCCGGGATAGAAGCGGGAGAGGAGCCGACGGTCCCCCCGGGGTCGGCGTCCGCCATCATCGATTCCGTCGAAGCGGGGCCGATTCGCGTCCCGAAGCGGACGGAAGCGCCCACGGTCGCCGGCGAGGCGCCGTTCGGCCTGATCGGCGGATCGGCCCATGTGCGGAAACTGGTCGCGACGATCCGCCGCGTCGCCGCGTCCGACGTGCCGGTCCTGATCGAGGGGGAAACGGGGAGCGGCAAGGAACTGGTCGCCCGGGGGATCCACGACGCCTCCGCGCGCCGGGAGCGTCCGTTCGTTGTCGTCAACTGCGGGGCGATCTCGCCCGAGCTTATCGAAAGCGAGCTGTTCGGACACGAGAAGGGGGCGTTCACCGGGGCCACCGCGCAACGGAAAGGGGCGTTCGAACTCGCCAACAACGGGACGATATTCCTCGATGAAATCGGGGAGTTGCCCCTTTCCCTCCAACCAAAACTTTTACGCGCCCTCGAGCAGAAGGAAGTCAAGCGGGTTGGAGGGAACGACCTGCTGCTGGCCGACGTGCGGATCCTCGCCGCCACGAACCGGAACCTCCGGGAGGAGATCGCCCGCAAGACGTTCCGCGAAGATCTCTATTTTCGCATCGGCGCCATCACGGTGTCGATCCCTCCCCTGCGGGACCGGCGGGAGGACGTGGCCCCGATCGCCCGGCACTTCCTTTCGGGTATGGGAGATCACACCTCCGGGCCTGTTCCAGAACTCTCCCCCGCCGCACTGGATGCCCTTATCTCCCACGACTGGCCCGGAAACGTGCGCGAGCTGCGCAACGCGATCCAGCGTGCCGTGGTGATGGCGGAAAGCGGGGAGCTGACCGGACCGGATTTCTCCTTCCTGCGCCATGCGGCGAAGCCAGGCGCGGAAACGGAAAACCCGTCCGGACTCTCGCGCTGGGAGCAGGCGGAGCGGACGAACATCCTCGGTGAACTCGCCCGCCAGATGGGGAACAAGACGAAGACGGCGCGCGAGCTCGGGATCGCCAAGTCGACCCTGTTCGAGAAGTTGAAGAAGTACGGGATCCGCACCGCAGAGTTCGACCGGTAACCGGACTTAGCGTTCGAAATCCGGACCGTTTCCTCGCCGCACTACCTCCACCGATTTTCTCCTCCCTGTAACCCTCCGATCCGACGCTCGATTCCGGCGCCCCACCCCGGCCGCGTCCGGGTACGCACCTTGCTCCTCCCCCATCCATCCGAATTCACCGCAGGAGGTGGGGAGATGAGAAAGGGACTCGGGAAGAACCGCAAGGGGCAAGGGCTCACGGAGTACATCATCATCGTGGCGCTCGTGGCCGTCGCGGGGATCGGGATCGTCAACATCTTCGGCAACCAGCTAAGGAACCAGTTCCACACGATCGTCAAGGCGATGTCGGGCAGCGAGACGGGGACCGTCAAATCGCTCGCGGACAAGGCCGGAACGGAAGCCAACCAGAAGAACCTTTCCACCTATGCCGGCTCGAAGTGAGCGGGGGGCGGCGATGATCGAGTTCCTCCTCGCGGGGGTTCCGCTCCTCCTTCTGATGTTGGCGATCGTTCAGCTGTCCCTTCTCTGGGCGGGGAAGAGCGCCGTCGACACGGCGGCGCACCTCGCCGCCAGGAAATTCGCCCGCGCCGCCAGGGAAGACTTCCGCAAGGCGCGCGAGATGGCCTTCCTCGAGGCGTTCCAGGTGTGCCGGAACCGGCCCGGGGGATCGTTCGGATCGGCCGCCATGACCGCCCTCGACGTCACGAAGGACGGCGAACAGGGGGCCAACCGCGCGAACGCCGGCGAGGCGCTCTGCGTCCGCCTGACCCACGGCGTCGAACTGGTCGTCCCCTGGATCGACCGGATCCTGTTCACCCTTGCCCCGTATGGGAAGAAGATCCGACTCGGGGGCCACTATTACCTGATGCTGCAATCCACCCGCTGGGTGACGGTGGAGTGACCATGATCGGATATTTCTCGCGACAGGCGGTGCAGCTGCGTGCTGGTAACCGCGGGCAGGCAACGGCCCTCTTCCTGGTCGTCGTCGCCACCCTCCTCGTGGTGGTCTTCGCCTCGATCCGCCTGCACCACGTCGCGGTCGCGCGCGTGACCACGGCGGATTCGGTCGACGCGATCGCCCTGTCGGCCGCCACGTGGGAGGCGCGGTGCCTGAACCTGATCGCCGCGCTGAATGACGGGGCGATCCAATGCTTCCGCGCCATCCGGTGGACGTGCGTGGTGTGGGCCGCGCTGGCCGTCGCCGCGGCCTTCGGGTACGGCGCTCCGGCGTTCGCGGCGTACACCAGGAAAGCCCGAAAGCTCATCACCGGATACTGGAACACGGCGCACCTGCTCGTCTCCTGGTCCGAAAAGATCCGGAAGGCGGCGCCGTACCTGGTCCTCGGGGAAGTCGCCGCCCTGTCGAACCGGCGGAACGTCGCCGGAATCCTGTTCCCGTTGAACCCACGCGGTCCACATGACGGGAAAAACACGCTCGAGCTCCACCTGGCCCCCGGAGCGCCGATCTATCTCGCGGACGCCATCGCGCCGATCAGCGGACTCTTGAACAAATTGAAGAGGATCCGGTTCCTCAAGAGCGCGATGAAGGC